>JBHHZX010000292.1:0-5203 GCA_046758265.1 Phycisphaerae bacterium | reverse complement strand
GAACCGCCATGTCGAACCCGAGTGATATAACCGGCGGAAAGGGCGGCGGGAATTGGCTGAACCGGCTAGCTGCCGATCGACCCGACATCGCGCTGATCGCACCGCTGGCGGTTTACCTGGCGCTGCTCGCGCTGCGCGACACGGTGCTGCCTTACGAACACCGCTGGCTGGCCAATCTGATTCGTGGCGCGGGCGGGCTGTGGGTAGTGTGGTTGCTGCGTCGGCACATGCCGCCGTGGGGAAGGTCACATTGGCCGCTGGCGCTGGTCATGGGCGTGGTACTAGCGGCGGGCTGGTACTACGGCCAGTACCTTTTCAATTATCTCGGGGTGCCGCAGCGGATACCACTGCCGCTGTTTTCCGGGGATCCTGAGCCGGTTGACCCACGCGACCGACTGGGCGACGGCGGGCTGTTCTGGTCCACGGTCCTGACGCGGATTGTGGTGGCCACCAGCACGGTTGCAGTGGTGGAGGAGCTGTTTTGGCGCGCGTTTCTGCTGCGGGCCCTGGTGGATTGGCACAAGTTTGAAAAGGTTCCGCTCGGTACGTTCACGTGGCGATCGTTTTTGATCACCGCGCTACTGTCCACGCTGGAGCATCCGGACAACTGGGCGGTCAGCATCCCGTGCTGGTTCGCGTTCAACGCGCTGATGTATTGGAAGAAAAGCGTGCTGTTCCTGGTCTTCGTACACGGATTCACCAACCTGTTCCTCTATGTCTGGGTTATCCTGAATACGGTCTACCGGGACGACCAGTCGGCGTGGATGTTCTGGTAGATTCCGTTGGTCGCGCGGGTTGGAACAGGTTCGTCGGGATCGGATAGCGGATTCGGATGGTGAATCGTGGATTCCCGATTTTGGATTCTGGGGCGCGAGTCGGTGCATTCACCGCGCTGCTGATCGGAACGTCGATAGCGCTGCCTGCTCAGTCGGGGCCGGCTCTTCGGTCGGACCGGAGCCGAGGGGTGGCACGAGCTGGCCGTAACCGTCTTGGAGAATTGACAGAAAAACCGTCGGCTGGTAGACAGGCCCTTTCGAGATGGGGGGAACCCGCTCCGCCGGCCCGGATGGTGGGGTCTCAAGCACCTGGAGCAGAACATTGAAACCATTCGTCATTGGACTCGCGGTCGCTATCGTGATCCTGGCGGCGGGCTTCCTGACGCCGGCGTTTCTGCCGCGAGCAACTGGCCCAAGCACACTCGAAGCGCTCCGGGAGGCCGAACTCGCCCGACGACAGTTGTACGCGTACAACGCGACCCTGCCGCTGGTGGCGGCGCGGGGCGACGTCGAGCAACTCGAGCAGGCGGATTTCGACGACCTGGTCGAGCGGTCGCAGGACAAGTTCGCCGAGTTAAGCACCGAGTTCAACAGACGCGTGCGCGAAGCAAAAGCCAGGGATCGGGAGGGCCACCTGCCTGAGAGCCCGCTTCGGGCGGTCGCGACGAGTGCCTCCGGCTTGAAGGCGGCTGTCAGCAACTTCGAAAAGTTCCTGGGGGAGAATCGGAAGTTGCTGGATGACGCGGTGAAGAATTCGCGTTCCGCGAACCAAGCGGATCGCAACGCGCTGAGC
Organism: Phycisphaerae bacterium; assembly: GCA_046758265.1. Lineage (GTDB taxonomy): Bacteria > Planctomycetota > Phycisphaerae > UBA1845 > Fen-1342 > JALSRY01. Next base: position 3,634 of record JBHHZX010000292.1, on the reverse strand, counting down.
GTGGGGCAGGTAGCCGGCACGGCCAAGCTGGTCGAGGCGGCCGGGCTGTTAGCCCAAGCGCGACAGTTGCGCTCGCAGCTCAAAGTGAAGCAGACCCGTGCACTCGCCGTTGCGGCCGAGTGGGCCACGGTGCGGGCCGAAAGGAATCACTATGCCGGCCTGGATGTAACGACTATTCGCAAGGATCTGGGCGCTGATCTCGGCGAGATCGAGTCCGCGCTGGCGCAGGCCCAGACCCAGGTCAATGAATTGACCCGCGCCGTGGCCGATCGCGAGCAAACGCTCGCCCGGCTGAGGGCAGACCTGCAGCACACCCGCGCAGAGCGCTTGGGCCTGGAAGAGATGGGTTTCACCGTCGGTGACGACGCGTCGTACGAGGCCTACCGCGAGAGATACGTGCAACTCTCGCAGCGATTGCAGGAACTGCAGAACCAGGAGCATCTGCTCGCTTTCGGCGGGATTCGGGGCGGCAGTGCGGCCGACGGCGACCTGCTCGAGGGTGAGATCGAAGGCGGCGAAACGGTCGTCGGCCTCAACGAGCTGCAACGTCGCCTGGCTATCGCGGCCGACAAGCTCGAACGCTACACCCGCGGCCGGAAGGCCTTGGAAGACAAGATCGGCCTCGTGGACACGGTCGGGGAGGAAGCGCAGGCGCAGGGAGCGCAGTACGCAGCACGTCTTGAGAGGTTGACGGCCGAGGTGAACCAGATCCGGGAGGCGATGGCCAAGCTGGCGCAACAGGCGTTCGAAAGGGAAGACGCCGCGCTCCGCGCGGCCCGCGAGGCGGCTTCGGCCTTTAAGGGCGCCAAGTCCGCCGTGGACCGGTGGATCAGCGACGCGAGCGCGCTCCAGCGGGAAGATGATCCACAACGGACCAATGAGCGCCTCAAGCTGATCGTGCGCGACAACGTCGCGGCCGACTTCGCCACCAACGCCGAAGCGCAAGCCAACACGCTGGTCGGGCGCATCCACACCGAACGGGCGCTCGGGTTAGCTGCGTACCTGGACGCGCTGCGACGCATCAGCGAACTCACGGGCACCGAGCTCGACGCCGCGGAGCTACAGGAAAGCTTCAACACCGCGCGTGACGAGGCTACCAGCGTCCTGGCTGAGGCCCGCGACGCGTACGAACGGTTGGCGCAGAAGAAGACCGACACCAGTTGGGTGCATCAGGCTTCGCTGGCGGTGGTGTACCACTTGCTCTGGCAGATCGACGAGTTCAACGCCGAGCGGCACCGCAGCAACCTGATTGACGAGCTCGGCAAGGTGATTGCCAACAGCCAGCAATTTCCCTACCTGCAACGACAGGTCGCCCTGTACATGCTTCTGACGGGCGGCATGGAGCCTGTACAGCCCGGTTTGGACGAGGAGGACGAGGAGCCGGGCGACGAGGAACCGGCCGACGAGGACGAAGAGGAGTGAACCCGCAGTCGCCGTCTGCGGCGCGTCGCGGGTGGTGTGAACTGCCCCACGTGATTGATCAACCGCAGACACCACAGTGTTCGCGCAGAGGCTGGCAACGTTTCTGCGCCGCTGTTTGCACATCGGTGTTCGCGATAGCTCTCCAGTCACGTTCGCAGACAGCCATTCGACAGATCTCTGCATACGCTGTGGCGTACAAGCCGAGCTAACGCGCGCGAAAGATGCGCGTGTCCGTCCCCTCAGGGCCCACGCGCACTCTCACCATTCGCAGACAACGGGGGCAGCGACCACGATACAGCCTCTTTCTTGGCTGGCGGTAGATCCGCGTGTAAACGCCGCAACACTCGAAGTAAACGCCGATGTAAGGCCGGGGTGTCTTCACGTTGCCGCCGGACGGGTCAGAGGTGTCGTCGTGTGCCACGGAATCGGTGCTCGCCACGGGACCGGTTCCCATCGGTTGTCGTGGGTGTCTGAACCTATGCGGACTATCGGCGGTTGGCGGCGGCAGGTTTGAGGCGCCAACCGCACGTTACGGCAGATTCGCCGCGCCAGCCGGGGTGCCGCCCCGTGCGCTTTGGCGTATGATGCCCGGGCTATGTATCTGGTGGTGATTGGCGTTCTTTCACTGATCCTGGCGTTTTCCGGGCCTCCCTACCGTTTAGTGTCGGAACCCGGCTGGGTAGTGGCCGCGGTGGCAGGGGCCACGCTGCTGCCGGCGGGCGTGGCCATGCTCGTTTGTCGTCGAACGCTGCGGCTGCTCGACCGCAAGCCGGCCGATCCGGGCGTCGGACAGTTCTGTTTCGGGCGCGGGATGACGCTCGTGCAGGGTGTGCTGGCGCTGCTGCACGTGGCGGTGCTGTGCGGGACGGACTGGCTGCGTCTCTGTCGGCGTGTGCCGCTCGTGGGAGATTGGCCGGTGGTGCCGGGCAGCCTGGCCGCCCTGCCGTTCCTGCTGTCGATTCTGCTGGTGTGGATCGCGACGTATCCGGCGGACCGGGCGGTGCGCGAGATTGCGCTGGAAACCTACCTGTTCCGTGGCCGGCCGGTGCGACCGGTCTGGCCGTTGCCGAGCTACCTGGTGTTCAACCTGCGTCACCAAGTGCTGTTCATTCTGGTTCCGATGCTGCTGATTCTGGCGGCGCGAGACTTGATCACGTTGTACGAGCAGCCGCTGCGTGAGGTTTCCGGACAGGTCGTGCTGCCCGACTTGGCGCTGGGCCTTTCCGCCGCGTTCGTGGCGATCGTGACGCCCACGATTTTGCGCCGCGTGTGGGTGACGCAACCGCTTCCGGAAGGGCCGCTGCGCGATCGTTTGCTGTACCTCTGCCGCAAGCTGCGGATGCGCTGCCGCGAGATTCTGGTCTGGCATTCGGGGGGAATGATCGTCAACGCGGCAGTGATGGGCGTGATCGCGCCGCTCCGTTACCTGCTGATTACCGACGCCATGCTCGAGCAGATGGAGGATCGGCGGATTGAAGCGGTTTTCGGCCACGAAGCGGGGCACGTGAAACGGCATCACATCCTGTTTTTCCTGCTGTTCGCGTTTATCAGCGGCTGCGTGGTGATCGTGCTCGGAAACCGCAGCCGCGAGATGGGCCAGACGAGCTACCAGGTCGTGATCGCGGTCGCCGCCGCTGTCTTGACCCTCAAATGGGGCCTGCTGTTCGGCTGGATCTCCCGCCGTTTCGAGCGGCAGGCCGACCTCTACGGGGTGCGTACGCTGGCCGCCAGCGGCGTGCCGTGCCAGATCCCCTGCGCGCTGCACTCGCCGGCGGCGGGGGCGAACCCCCGCGGCCAGCGGTCCGTCGGTGATCCGCTCTGTCAGACGGCGGCCCACATCTTCGGCGAAACGCTCAACCAGGTTGCCGTGCTCAACGGCATTCCGCCGGAGGCGCGTAGCTGGCGGCACGGCTCGATTTCGTCCCGCAGCCGAACCGTGATCAAGCTGGCGCAGGACCCCCAGGCCACTGCCCGCGCCGAGCGTGTCGTCTACCGCACTCAACTCGCCATCTTGCTGGGAGCGTTGTTGAGCGGGCTGTGGGCGGTTTGGGATTTGGAGCTCTGGGCGCTGCTCGGGTTCGCTGGCGGGTAGGAGTCACGTGCCCGGTGCGCACACCAGGGGCGCCGCGGGCCTGGCGACTCAGTTCAGCTTCCATCCGGTGCGCTGGTCGGCACGCCGAGGGCGCCGTGCGACGTCTCCGAGGGTGCGGAC
>JBHHZX010000291.1:0-5267 GCA_046758265.1 Phycisphaerae bacterium | reverse complement strand
CCTGCGACCAGACCGAACCGACGGGGTGGAGCGTGCCGTGTCGCTCCGCCTCCTCCAGGTCGAGCCGCACCACGCTCGAGCTGACCGCATCGGCGGTGGGGCGCTCCGCGTCGCTCAGCTCGATCGCGAAGAAGCCGCGCTGTGATTGGTCGAGAAACTGCTTCCCGTACGCCAACTGCGGCAAGACCTGCGGGTGTGCCGGGCAGAAACGCAAGGCCTCGCCGCCCTCCATGACGAGCTGCCCGAGCCCCAAGACCACGCTGGCGACACCCTCTTCGGGTTTCATCTGGCCGAACGGGTAGAAGTTGTACGAGCGGACGACCCCCGCAAAACTCGGATAGAAGTAATGGTCGTGTTTACTGCCGACGAGTTGCTGCAAGACCACGCCCATCTTCTGCTCTTCGATGCGGTAGGGCGTGGCCTCCAGGTAGCGGCGGGCCGTGTTGAAAAACGTCGAAGCGAACACGAGCTTGATCGCGTCGCAAAGCTGCCGGAGCCGCTCTTCACCGTCGGGATGGTTGTTCGAGATCATGTGCGTGTCGTACACGCCGGCAAACGGGTGGAATCCCGAGTCCTCGAGCAGGCTGGACGAGCGAACCGCGATCGGGTAGCCCGCCTGGCTCAAGAGCACCCGCAAGTCTTCAATGAGCAGCGGCGACAGCTCCGCCTTTCGGAAAGCATCGCGAATCCAGTCGTCGTCCGCGTTGTACAACGCCGTGCGACGCAGCCTGTTGCGGTCGAGAAACTCCTCGAAGGCGGCGGTGCCGATTACGATGGAGCGTGGGACGTAAACGCGGACGCCTTCAAACGCCCGCTCGATCTGGTGGCGTGCCAGCAGCGCGTCGAAGAACGCCAGCCCACGGGCCTTGCCGCCCAGCGAGCCGCCTCCGATCCGCGCGAAGCGCGTGCTGATATCGAAGCGCCGCTGCGAGAAATCCTCGACCACGCCCCGCCGGTTGCGGCCCAGCGCTTCCTCGAGCGCGCCGATCAGATAACGCCGCAGCGCCTCGGAGTCAGGGAACTCCGAGCGCTTGCGGGGTCTTAGGCGGCGTGCGAGGACGAACTCGGTCCGGGCCCGCAGCCAGTTGGAAAAGTGGTTGCGGTGGGCATGGTAGTCGAGCGACTCGCCGGGCACCTCCGGCAGCACCTGCTTCATGCTGAGCAGGTCGGTCGCTCGGGCCACTTCGTGTCCGTCGGGCAGCCGGAACACGAAGTCCCCGAAGCCGAAGTTGTGGAGCATGAACTCGCGCAGGTCCTGCAGCAGCGTGCTGGAGCGCTTGTGCAGGAACCCGCTGTTGACTGACTCCGCCAGCTTGCGGTTGCTCGGGTCTGACGACTGCAACAAAGCGGGTACGTCCGGCTGCTCGGCCTTCACATGCCGAATGAAGGCGAGTCCGGCCCCTGGGTCGGGCTCTCCGTTGCGCGGAAAGCCGACGTCCGTGATCAGGCCGAAAAGGTACTCCTTGAAGTGCTCGTAGAGCTCTATGCCCTCTTCGTAGGTTTCGGCGACGAGGATCTTGGGCCGGGCCCGCATCCGCAGCAGCTTGTGCATGCGGTTGAGGCCGTCCTGCATGACGGAGCGCGTTTGTTTCACCAGTTCGCTGTACAGGGCGGGCAGCAGCGACGAACGGTAGCGGAGCGAGTCCTCCACCAGGATGATCACGCCCACGCCGCCGATCTGCGTGTCGTGCTCCGCGTTCCAGCGATCCTCGATCACCTTGATGATCGCCAGGAAGAGCTTGGCGTCGCCCTGCCAGACGTAGATGCCGTCCACGTCGAGCTCAGCGCGGCGGTCGCCCAGGCGGCTTAACTCCAGCTCGTCGGCGATCAACAGGACGACCGGCAGCTCGGGCGCGATCTCGCGCACGGCCCGGCTGAACTGGAAGATGTCCATGTCGCCGACGCGCAGCATCGTAATGACCAGGTCGAACGGGCGGGTGGCGCGGGCGTCTTGCCCGCGCGGATTGCGGATCGCCGCCAGCGCCTCCTCGCCGCTGGCCACGCGCGTGACGTGGGGGGCGTGGCTGAGGCCGAGGTCGGTATACTCGGAGAAGATCAGCTCGCTGAGCAGGCCGTCTTCTTCCAGGATAAATGATTCGTAGGCGCTGGAAACCAGCAGGATCTTCTCGACGCGGCGCGTCATCAGGTTTGGAAACCGGCCTAGCCGCCAGTCGTGACCGGCCGAAGTGTCGGCCGGGACGTGAACACCGCGACTTTCCTGCCCGGCGTTATTCATCTGAATCGCGCCCGTCGGTTTCCCGGGACGCCCCGCCACAATGGCCCCGGCCGTTCGTCCATTTACCCAACTGCCACCCTATGGATTCTATGGTTTGGCTCGGGATGCGCAAAGAGAAAGTAGCCCCCGCCGCACGTTTCGCGGCGTGCCGTATCTTGCACAGCCGTGCCATGTGAGCCGCCGGCCGCCGCGACTATCGGCAGACTTTGCCGCAGCGGCTGGGTGGGGCGCCGGGGTCGGGCAGCCCACGTTACAGTAGCCGGCGAGGTCCCCAGCGGCGTATCAGGCACATTCCCATGATGGTCGTGGGCAAGAATCCGGGCGAGAATGCCCCACACCCCACGAGCGGTGCAACGAAGGCGTCCTGCGAATCTTCGCCTTGATCGGCCCTTGCCTCTTCAGGTTCTGCGGCAGCCGGCCGCGCAAGTCGGCCGGAATCCGCATCGTGCGGCGACGAACCACCGGCGGGGCGGTCCTCGTCGGGCTGCCCTCGCCGAAACGCGGGCAGCCCGTCAAGCTGCTCGTCTCCCGTATCTGATCCCGTCAGCAGGCTCCCGGATTCCGAAGCCGGCGGAACGAGTCTAACGCAGTCCGTCGCACTAAGCGGGGTACCGTCCAACAGCTCGCCGCTGACGACCAGTTCCACCAGCACGCCGCCCGGCAAGTCGTTCAGTTGCAACTCGCTCACGACGGTCTGCGCGTCGAACTTCATCGACAGATCGTCGATGCCGTCGCCTTCCAGCTCGTGACAGTCGCACAGTTCACCCTCAAACGGCGTCGCCACGTCCTCAACCTGGATGTCTGGTCCCGGCGGCTCCATCAGCGGCGCGACGCTGCCGCCGACGCCGTCGGCCCGCGTGAGCACCAGCGTGTCCACGTCGATCTGTGTCACGTCGAACTCCGCATTGCCGACGATCGCCGCCGGCAGCACGCCGTGGCTGCGGCGATTCAGCGGATTCGGACACGACCCCGGCTTCATATCCAGGTAGGCGACGACGCCGACCTGAAACTCGTACGCCCCCATGTCCACGATGGCGTCCGCCCCGGGCGGATTGCCGGTGTCGTCCGTGTCCGGGTCGTCGACGAAGCGCGGATTACCATCTAGGTCGAACGGAATCGGCTCGTCGATATCCCCGTCGCCATCCAGGTCGAGCGCATCCGCCGGCACGGCCTCATTGTCCGCCGCGTCAATACACGGCGACCCTGCCGACAAGCGATAGTTATTGTCTTCGAACGTATTCGGATCATCGTCCGGCCCGTCGGGGTCGGCAAACAGCGGATCTGCGTCGATGTTGCTAGTGCCGATGTAGCCGCCCTCGACGCAGCAATACGTCACGATTGGGGCGGCGTCGATGTTGTAGATTTCGCCTCCGCCATCGCCCCAGAAGATGCAGTTGGTCACCATGGGGTCGCTGTTGCGCTCGTTGTACATCCCGCCGCCGTAGTCGGCTGAGTTTCCGGTGAACGTGCAGTTGGCCACCCTCGGGCTGCCGTAGTAGTTTAATATCCCGCCGCCCAAAACGGCCGAGTTCCCACTGAACGTGCAGTTGGTCACCGTCGGGTTGCTGCCGTCGAAATCGTACATCCCGCCGCCGTGGTTTGTGGCGGAGTTTCCGCTGAAGGTGCAGTTGGCCACCATCGGGCTGCTGTACTCGTTGAACAACCCGCCGCCCGAGAGGGCCGAGTTCCCACTGAACGTGCAGTTGGTCAGCCACGGGTTGCTGGCGCGGTCGTTCTCCATCCCGCCGCCGTAATTGGTGGCGGAGTTTCCGCTGAACGTGCAGTTGGTCACAGTCGGGCTACTCTCGTAGTCGTTGCACATCCCGCCACCCCGGTCGTCGGCCGAATTCTCGCTGAACGCGCAGTTGACCACCGTCGGGTTGCTGTAGAGCCTGTTGTACATCCCGCCGCCCGAATCGGCCAAGCCGTTCGTGATCGTGAATCCGTCCACCACGGCCTCGGCGGTCTCGCCGCTGTGGAAGTAGAAGCCGCGGCCGTCGTGCTCACAGTCGATGATGCAGCTCTCGGGGCCGTTTTCGGAGCGGACCGTGACCAGCTTGCCACCAAAGTCGAGGTTCTTATTGCCGTCGCCGGTGTACGTGCCGTCCAGGACCAGCACGGTGTCGCCATCCACAGCGGCATCGATCCCCTCCTGGATCGCGTCGAACGGATGCTCCGCCGAGCCGTCCTCCAACGGGTCGCTCACCGTCGGATCACCCGGCCCCGGATCGCCCGGCGCGTCGTCGTCCACGTACCAGGTGGTCTGGGCCTGCGCGGTGGCCGTCCCAAACGTTGCCGCGGTGAGTAGCGCGATGAGCGTACGAGCAGAAATCAAGGCAGACATGGCGAGTTCCTCCATCCCCCGGCGGGGTCCTGCCCCGCAGCGCCTCCCCGTCGGAGGTGAAAGCCTTCGAGCTATCGCATTCTAACCCGTCCTGAGGTCGGAAGCAACGATGCATGCGACGCGGCTCCAAGCCGGCATCACTGGAACTTCGGGGGCGGTTTCATAACTCACAATCGGGTGCCACGGGCGGCTCGTCCGCCTGTGGTCGCCGGGAATTGTGCAGGAAACGCACTGGCAGCAAGCTGCCAGTGGCACCCACGCCCCGTTACGAAACCACTTCCAGCAGGCGCAGTGCGGCCCGCCACTCACAGTCTTCACTGGACCGCAGGTTTCCCTCCCGGACATGACCGACGCGTTGAGAGCTGACTGCTGCGCTGGCTCCGGGCACTGTTGTCGAGGCTGTTTATGGGGGCCCCCTCGTTGTGTGTCGCAGCTACCGCTCGCGCACAAGATCCATGCCCGGATCACTAGCCGTCTCGTGCAAGCGCGCCGCTTGAGAAAAACGCCGCAGAGGGAATCCTCTGCGGCGTCGCGTTCGTTGGCGTTTTCGGTCGGCGGCTCGCTCGATCAGCTGCAGCCGTAGTCGCTCAGCAAGAACGCCAGGTCGGACAGGTCAACGGTACCGCTGTTGTCGAAGTCGGCGTTGGGGTTATATTCAGGGTCTCCAACCGACGTGCCGTAGGCGGC
>JBHHZX010000290.1:0-5281 GCA_046758265.1 Phycisphaerae bacterium | reverse complement strand
GAGCAACTGCGCGGCTACACGACGCTGATCGAGGTGCGCGGGCACTGTAACAAACGCCCGGTGGAGGGGACAGCGTTCGCCGACCATCTCGACCTGTCATTTCAAAGGGCGCGCGCGGTGGCCGCCGAGCTGATCAGGAACGGGATCAACCCGCAGCGCGTCCTCGTCGTTGGCGCGGGCACCACGCAACCGATCACCCGCAGCTCTTCCGAACCCGGCGAGCGACAGCGGAACGACGTCGTCGAGCTGCTCCAGGTTGATCAGACCGTCCACGAATTTCAGCCATAGCCAGGTCAGCCACACCCAGCCTCGATGCGGTTGACGCCCGGGGTCATCGTCCTGCCGACCACAGGGGCCGGTCGGCATTCGAGCACACGCCGCGGCCGGTTCCACTGCTGAGCCGCGCGGTCCATCTAAAAAGCTGGCGCGGCTCGGTTCAGTTGGCCTGCCCCCACAGAGAAGGCCGGGCGGCTGGCGCCACCCGGCCTGCGGCGAGGCCAAAGCCTTGTTGCGACTCCCGTGTGGTTACCGCAACAGCGTCAGAACCTGCATGGCCTGCTGATTCGCCAGACCCAACAGCGACATGGCCGACTGCATCAGCACGTTCTGGCGGCTCAAGTCGGCCGTCGCTTGGGCGTAGTCGACGTCCCTGATGGTGCTGAGGGCCGCCGAGTAGCTTTCTTTGGTCGCGGTCTGCTGGTTGAGCGCGCTCGTGACCTGGAACTTCAGGAACCCGCCGATTCGCCCCTGCACCGTGGCGAGTTGTTCGGCGGCCACCGAGGCGATTTGAGCGGCTTGGTTCGGATCGTTGATCAGGCTGTTGCTCTTGCCCCCGCCGAGCGACTCCAGATAGCCCTTGTCGCGGTTTCCAAGCAGGTACGTATACAGCCCGTCAATGCCGATTGTGTGGCGCGTCTGCGAAGTCGTGCCGAGCTGGAACGTGGCCCCGCCGGAGGCATCGACCGTGAACGACGTCGTGGTACCCACCGCCGACTGGTTGAACGCGTCGGTGATGTCGAACGAGAAGCTCACGCCGCTGGTGCTGTAGCTGACCGATTTCCCGTCGACCGCGGCGGCCTGACCGTTGACGTTGATCTCGGCGTCGGTGCCGGTGTCATCCTGCGCGGAGAACGAGGTGTCGTTCGTGTCCCCAACGACCGTCACGCGGACGAAGGCGTCACTGCCGTAGTCCGAGCTCAAGAGCGACAGGTCACCACCGTTGGCGGAGGCCGTCACGCCGGTCTGGGCCGTGGCCGCGTTGATCTTGGCCGCCACCGACGACAGGTTCTCGCCCTGCGAGATCTGGATCACCACCGCGCCGTCCTTGCCGTGCACGTTGATCGCGGTGTCGGCGGTGGCGGACGTCGCCGCGATCGAAGCCACCGCCCGCGAGGCTGAAAGTTGCAGCTCGACCGTTACAGGCACGGCCGATTCCGGACGGTTGTAGACCTTCAAATCGGTGATATCGGTGGCGTCCACGCCCGACGTTTGGATGGCAAGCGAGCCGTCCAGCAGCTTCTTGCCGTTGAACTGCGTGGTGGCGATGATCCGGTCGATCGCCGTGAGGGCTTCGTCAACCTGGGCCTGGTTGGCGGCCAGCTCGGCGGAGCTGATCCCGCTTTCGTTGGCCGACGAGATAGCCAGATCCTTGATTTCGTTGAGCAGCGAATAGACTTCGGTGAGGGACTTGTCGGCGACGTTGAGCATCGCGTCGGTGCGCTGGTTGTTCGCGATGGCCGCGTCGACCGCCCGCAGCTCCGTGTCCAGGAGGCTCATAGCAATCAGGCCCGCCGGATCATCCTTCCCTGAGTTGATCCGCGAGCCTGTTGACATCTGCCAGAGTGTGTTGGTCTGCGCCTGCGATGTCCGGTTCAGAATGTGGAGCAAGCTCAATGAGTTAAGGTTGTTCACTGTGATCGCCATGACCGGTTCTCCGATGCTTTGACCTTGGAATTCTCAAAACCTGCCAGAAACATAGAAAACGCGGGCCCCGAAAAGCAAAAAGGATGCGAGCGGAATCTCTCGCTCTCAGGGGCAGGTCTGGAAATGAATGGGCTGGAAGGCCGCCACAGGGTGTCTGGTCGATAATCAGTGGCTGCGATTAGCGAACGCTACGGCAGGTTCGCGTAAAATGGCGCTGCAAGCGCAGCCGAGCGCGGGCCTACCACCACCAGTCGAAGTCGAAGAACCACTCGTCGTCGCAGTGGAACCAGCAGTCGTCGTGGTAGTCGTAGTAGTAGAAGTAGTCGTCGTAATACACCTGGTAATCGAAGGCGCGTAAGACGCCTGCGAGCCCCGGTACGTCACAGACGATCGTAACCGGCAGCAACATCGCCAGGGTCGCCAGCAACACCCATTTCTTGGCCAGTCGAAACATCGTCTTCTCCCCGAGCAAATTCCCGAAGCCAGCGTCAAGCATAGACACCACGCCCTGAAAAGGGTTAGCCGAGCCACGTTTTTGGGACGTGCCGCAGCGCGTGGTGACGCCTGGCGGCAGCGGGCCTCAGCCCCCCAGGCGCTTCAAGATGCGGCTGCGGCCTCGGTGGGCGGGCTCGCGCTCCAGCACACGCCGATACCAGAGCGCCGCCTCCTCGCGTGCTCCCGCATCCCAGACGGCGTCAGCCAGTTGCAGCATGAGTTCCACGCTGTCGGGTCGCAGCGCCAGCGCTCGTCGCAAGAGTCCGCGATACATGGCATCGTCACCGCGCTGGTTATAGCGCTCCGCCGCCGCCAGAAAAGCATCGCAGAGAATCTCCGTCCGGCGCTGCGGCGCGCAGGCGGCGCGCAGGCGCGCGTAGCGAAGGAACTCGCTCAGGGCGTTGGCCGCCAGCGCCAGGTCCGCAAATGTCTCCAACATCTCGGGCGTCGCGTTTTCCAGCAAGACGGCCTCGCGGCTTCGCAGGACGGCCAGGCCGACTTTCGGCCGGCCGGCCTGTTGCCAGAGCCGGGCGTGCAGGCGATGTGCGGCGGGCTCGTCCAGTCCGGCGTCGAGCGCGCGCCGCAGCGCGTACAACGCCGACGTCTTCGGGCAGCACAGAAAGCGGTCGGGCTCGGCCCGTTTTTCGACCAGCAGCCAGTCGTTCACGAATTGGCCGGCTCGTCCGTTGGGCACCCGGATCACGCACGTCCGGCCGAGGGCTTGTCCCAGTCGGTAGTACGCCTGCGCCGCCCGGAGCTCGAGCTGCGGCGAGGGATCGAGATGGCGGCGAGCCTGACGGATGTGGTGCAATGCCAGCCCGCCCTGATCCCGCTTCAGGCACTGGTCGATCAGTGCCAGCCAGAGTGTTTCGCTGGCGGGCCAACGCTCGAGCGCCGCCTGTAAGACGGCCAACGCGCGGGTGGCACGCTTGGTCTCGGCATACGCCTTCGCCAGCAGCACGAGTGCCTCTGCGTCGAGCTCGTCCTCGAGCGGCGACAGCCCCTTTGCGACCGCCGTCCAGTTCGTGTGGAGGGCCTGGGTCTCGGCCAGGGCAACCTGGAGCGCCGTGTGATCCGGGTAGCGGGCGGCGAGGCCGTCAAGCAGTCGCACCGCGGCGGGGGATTGCCCCCCCGCGGCCTGGGCTTTCGCCAGTTTCAGGGCATAATCGACGTTATCCGGACGTTGGGCGGCGGCCTGCTCCAGCAGCTTGATCGCGGCAGCCGGCTCGCCCGCCTCGAGCAACGCGCAGCCCTCCGCGTACAGCGCGTCGCTCGTCAACTCGGCAGACGGCTGCGAGGCGAGTGGCCCGGGCCGATCGCTCCGCTGCGGCTGGAGAGCAGCCCGTCCGGCAGGCGTGCACCAAAGTGCCGCGGCCACGACCGACCCGGCCGTGGACCATGAGAATGCCGCCCTTGTAATAGCGGATACTCTTCGCATAACCTTACAGTAGCGGGGATGGTTTCGCGACGGCGCGGGCCAAACATTCGTCCCGCAAGAAGGCTTGAAACCAGATCCCGGATTCGCGCCCGGTTTCGTTCGAGGCGGGCGGACGCGCTAGCACAATTGTGCCAGAACCGACGGACAACGGCAATCCCAAACTATGGACGCGCACTCCCTGGAATGTCTGGATTTCTTTCGTATTCGCGAGCTGGTCGCCGCCTACGCCATGACCGAACTGGGTCGCTCGCTGGCCGCGACGATCAGGCCGATCACCCGCTACTCACTGATTCGCCGGTGGTTTGACCAGTTCAGGGAGCTGCAGCGCGTCTCGCAAGAGCGGGGGCTGCCGCCGTTCGGCGGTCTGAGCGACGTGCGGGAGACCGTGAGGCGCTGCGCGCCGCCGCTGCAAGTGAATGCGGAAGATATCGCGCGGGTCGGCGACGCGCTCGCGGCCAGCCACGCGATTGTACGCTATCTGTCCGACGTTCCAGAGAACTGCCCCGAGTTGGGCCACCTGGCGGAGCGCATCGCCGATTTTGCGACGATCGCGGAGCGGATCCGCGCCGTGATCGACGAGCGCGCCCGGGTGCGCGACGACGCCAGTCCAAAGCTGGCCCGGATCCGGGGCGACATTCACAGTGCGACGCAGCAGATTCGCGCCACCGTCGATCGTATTTTGCACGACGCCGATGCGCGGAAGCTGCTGCAGTTCCCAAACTACACGTTCCATGACGACCGCCTCGTGCTCCCGGTGCGGGCCGAATACCGCGGTCGTCTGCCCGGCATCGTCCATCGCAGCTCGGACAGCGGCGCGACGATCTACGTCGAGCCTTCGCAGGCCGTCGAGCTGAATAACAAGATCAGCAATCTGCGCGGCGAGGAGGCCGAGGAAATCGCCCGGTTGCTCTGGGAGCTCGCGCACGAGGTCTACATCAACTCTGAAGCGATTCTCAAGACCCTCGACGCGCTGGCCGTACTCGATCTGCTGGCAGCCAAGCTGCGTTTCGCCGACGATTTTGAGCTGCGCGCTCCGCAACTCAACCAGGAGCCGGTGCTAAACGTGCGGAAGGCCCGTCACCCATTGTTACTCGAACTGGCCCGCCGCAGACCGGCAAGCGACGAGACCGTCGCAGAGGTGGTTCCGATCAGCTACCGGCTGGGCGACGACTTCAACCTCCTGATCATCACCGGGCCGAACACCGGCGGCAAAACCGTCACGCTGAAAACCGTCGGTCTGCTCACGCTGATGGCGCAGGCCGGGCTGCCGGTGCCGGTTGACGAAGGCAGCAGTTTCGGGGTGTTCAAGCGGGTGCTGATCGACATCGGCGACGAACAGAGCATGCAGCAGTCGCTGAGCACGTTCAGCGCTCACTTGAAGCATCAAATGGACATGCTGCGCCAGGCCAGCCCCCAGGCGCTGGT
>JBHHZX010000289.1:0-5284 GCA_046758265.1 Phycisphaerae bacterium | reverse complement strand
GGGCTTGGTCAGGCGCCGTTGGATAACATGCAGGGAGCATAACATGGAGTGGCGGATGCTGCAACTGTTCGCCCTGGCGTACAACCTCGGGAACTTCCTGCGTCGGTTGGCGCTGCCGAGGCCCGTGAAGCACTGGTCGTTGACCACGCTACGGGAGAAGCTGATCAAGATAGGGGCCAAAGTGGTTCGGCATGCGAAGTACGTGACGTTCCAGATGGCCGAAGTGGCGGTGTCGCGCGAGTTGTTCGCAGCGATCCTGGAGCGCATCCAGCGCTTCGGTGTGCCGCCGCCGTTGGTGCAGCGTGGCTGACGCGGCGACTGGGCGAGACGCCCACCCTACGCTCGCGGTTGCCGGGCGAGACGCCCACCCTACCCTCGCGGTTGGCGGGCGAGACGCCCGCCCTACCCCCTCAGTCGCTGGCGCAGGCGGGCATCGATGTACGGCTGGATGTCGCCGTTGAGGACGCGTTGGACGTCGCCGACGGCGTGGCCGGTGCGGTGGTCTTTGACGTGTATGGTCGAGCCGTGCAGGACGTAACTGCGGATCTGGTTGCCCCAGGCGATTTCCCCTTTCTCGCTGTAGAGCTTGGCCAGCTCGGCGTCGCGTTTGGCCTGCTCCATCTGTTCCAGGCGCGATTGCAGGATATTGAGTGCCACACGCTTATTCTGCGCCTGGCTACGTTCGTTGACGCAATCGACGACAATGCCGGTCGGCTTGTGGCGGATGCGTACGGCGGTGGCGACCTTGTTGACGTTCTGGCCGCCGGCGCCTGAGGCTCGCCGATAGAAATCGATGTCCAGATCCGTCTCGACCAGCTCGACCGAGGTCTGCTCGAACTCCGGCAGCACGTCCACGCCCGCAAACGACGTCTGCCGCTTGCGCTGGAAGTTAAAGGGGCTGATGCGAACGAGCCGATGGACACCGGCTTCGCACGACAGATAGCCGTAGGAGTACGGCCCCTCGACGCGCAGCGTGACGGACTGGATGCCGGCCTCCTCGGCGGCGCGGCGATCGACCTCGTGCACCTGGTACCCCCCCCGCTCCAGGTACATGAGGTACATCCGCAGCAGCATTTCCGCAAAATCGCAGGCGTCCACCCCGCCGGCGCCGGCCTGGATGCTCAAGAAGCAGGGGCGCGTGTCGTTCTCCCCCGAGAGCAACACCAGCAGCTCGGTGTGCTCGACCTTCTCGGCGATTGCCTCGAGTTCGTGCTGGACTTCGGCCCGCGACTGCTCGTCGTCCTGCTCTTCCGCCAGTTCCAGCAGCACCTGCGCATCGTCAGCGCGCTGCAACAACTGCTGCACGGGCTCGACCTCGGCGCGCAGGCTCTTCAGCTCGGCCACCACCTTTTGGGCGGCTTCCTGATTGTCCCAGAAGCGGGGCCGCTCCATACGCGCGGCGAGCTCGTTTACCCGGCTTGCTTTGGCCGGCAGGTCAAAGAGAGTCCCGGATGGCGTGGATGCGGGCGGTGAGCTCTTTCAGGGCTGCTGCCGGATCTTCGTACGACATGCCTAGTTCCTTTCGCCAAACCTCGCAGACAGCCAGACAGCCGCGAACAGGCTGCCCCGACGATACTATTCTACCCACATTTCCCGGTCGTGGCACGGTGGAAAACGCGCCGGTCTGCCCTGCCGCGGGCCCGCCCGTGGTACCGGCCCCCATCCGCTGAATCACAGGCCGCAGGCCCGTGCCACGAGCTGTGGACCCGCGCCTACTGCTCTGTCACGGCTGAAACGACGGGCTGCCAACGTACGAGGGTGCCACTGGCGGCTTGCCCGCCAGTGGGCACGGGCAGGCAAGCTGCCCGTGGCACCCGCCCAAAACCCGCCAAAGGATCTGTGACAGAGCGCTAAGCTTCCGCTGAGATTTTTTCGGCCTTGGCCGCGGCTTGCTCGACCGGGCCGACGTACATGAAGGCCTGCTCCGGCAGGTGGTCCCATTTGCCGTCGCAGAGCTCCTTGAAGCTGCGCAATGTGTCCTCCCGCTTGGTGTAATTGCCCGGGAAGCCGGTGAACTGCTCGGCGACGAAGAACGGCTGCGACAGAAAACGCTCGATCTTGCGGGCGCGGGCGACGATCAGCTTGTCCTCCTCGCTCAATTCCTCGACGCCCAGAATCGCGATGATGTCCTGAAGCTCCCGGTAGCGCTGCAGGATCGCCTGCACGCGGCGGGCGATTTCGTAGTGCTCTTCGCCCACCACGCCGGGGTCCAGGATGCGCGAGCTGGACGCCAGCGGGTCAATCGCCGGGTAAATCCCCTTCTCGGTGATCGAGCGTTCCAGCACGATGAACGCGTCGAGGTGCGCAAACGTCGTCGCCGGGGCCGGGTCGGTCAGGTCATCGGCCGGGACGTAGACCGCTTGAACGGACGTAATCGCGCCTTGCTGCGTGGAGGTGATGCGCTCCTGGAGCTCGCCCATCTCGGTGGCGAGCGTCGGCTGATAGCCGACCGCGGACGGCATCCGCCCGAGCAGCGCTGACACTTCGCTGCCGGCCTGCGAGAAGCGGAAGATGTTGTCGATGAACAGCAGCGTGTCGGCACCGGTCTGATCGCGGAAGTATTCGGCGATCGCCAGCGCGCTCAGACCAACGCGCAGGCGCGCGCCGGGCGGCTCGTTCATCTGGCCGAAGACCATCGCGGTCTGCTCGATCACGGACTTGCCGGTGCCCCCGATCTTGGCCCGTTGCATCTCCAGCCACAGGTCGTTCCCTTCGCGGCTCCGCTCGCCGACACCGGCAAACACCGAGTACCCGCCGTGCTGGGTGGCGATCCGCGCGATCAGTTCCTGGATGACAACGGTTTTGCCGAGACCCGCACCGCCGAACAGGCCGATCTTCCCGCCACGCACGAACGGCACCAGCAGGTCGATGACCTTGATGCCGGTCTCGAACTGCTCGGTTTTCGGCGTCAGGTCAGCAAACTCGGGGGGTTCGTGGTGAATCGGACGCCGTTCTTTGACCTCGATCGGGCCGCGACCGTCGATGGTCTCGCCGACGAGGTTAAAGACGCGCCCCAGCGTAGCTTCACCGACGGGGACGGCGATCGACTGCCCGGTATCGAGGACGGGCGCGCCACGGACCAACCCGTCGGTGCTGCCCAGGGCGACGGCGCGGACGCGCCCGCCGCCGAGGTGCTGTGCGACTTCACACCACAGCGTCCGTTCTTCGGCCTTGCCGCTGAGCTCGGTCTTGATGATGACCTTGAGCGCGTTGTAGATCTTCGGCAATCGCGCTTCGTCGAATTCGGCGTCGAGCGTCGCGCCAATGACTTGGGTTACCTTGCCGTAATTGTCGCCGATGTCAGCCATGGAACATCTCCAGGCAATCGAGAATAGCGAATAGCGAATTAAGAATAGCGAATTAAGAAGCTCCACGAGGGCTTCGGCTCCTCGCTATTCGTGGTTTCTTGATCGTTTCACGATCGTTGTCAGAATCCTCACCAGTTCATCGGCTTCGTTGGTGATTTCGCGTAGCCGATCGCGAGCTAACAGTTCTGTTTCAGCTACCAGGCGCAGCCAGTAAAGCGTCTCGCGTGCTTCGGACCGCGCGATGTTCATTCTACGAATGAACTCCTTCTTCGAATGCGATCCCTGCGCCTCCTCGATGTTTGCCCCGACGCCCGTTCCGCTACGAGCAAGTTGCCGGGCGACCGCACTACCGGCCGGATCGAAGGGCAGCGAACGCACCAGTTTCAGAATCCGCACGGCGAATCGAAATGTCCGCTCCTGAATGTCCTTGTTCTCAGGCACGTCAAGTCTGGCGCCACAAACAACCCGATTCATCGGCACTAATTCGCCATCGCCCATTCACAGTTGGCTATTCCCTATACTTAATTCGCTATTCTTAATTCGCTATTCGCTATTTGACGGCCTCCGACCCGCCCACGATATCCGCCAACTCCAGCGTAATCTGCGTCTGCCGCGCGCGGTTGTACTGGCGCGTCAGGTACTTGATCATGTCGCCGGCCGCGTCGGTCGCCGCCTTCATCGCCACCATCCGGGCCACCTGCTCGCTGAGGATCGCGTCGTTGAAGTATTGATATAGTTGAACCTTCACCGTCTCCGGGATCAGCCGACCAAGGAGCGCCGGCGGCGGCGGGGAAAACTCGAAATCAGGCCGCCGCCGCTGCGGCCCCTCCTCCTCTTGCGGCGGCTCGATCGGCAGCAACTGCGCCACCTGCGGGCGCTGGACGCCCACGGAATAAAACCGCGTGTAGGCGACGTCCACGCGGGCGATTTCGCCCGCTTCGTACACTTCCATGTAGCGCGCTGCCATCTCGGCGACACGCGCGTAGGCGATGCGGTCCTCGACGTCAGTAATCGTCTCCGACAACTCCATCCGCAGAAAGCGCATGTAGCTGATGCCCTTCTTGCCGACCATCTCCAGGCTAGGCGTGACGTCCTTGGCGCCGAGCTGCTTCCGATGCTCCACGGCTGTCCGCAGCAGCGACGCGTTGTAGGCTCCGCAGAGCCCCCGGTTTGACGTGATCGCCAACAGAATGCTCCGGCTCACGCCTTCGTTCGGCTTCAGCAGCGGGTGATCAACCGATTCCAGACCGGACAGCGTCTGGATCATCTCGGTGATTCTCTCGGTGTATGGCTTGCTGGCCGTGGCCCGCCGCAAGCACCTCTGAAAGCGGGCGGTGGCGATCAGTTGCATCGTCTGCGTGATCTTGCGGATGTTGAGCACCGCCTTGCGACGCTTGACGATCGCACGGGCCTTTGCCACGGAACTACCTCAGTTTCAAGTTCGAAGTTCAAAGTTCGAAGTTCAAAGTTCGAAGTTCGAAGTTCAAAGTGGCACCGTGAGCACCGGCATGCGTCAACGCACCACCCGTCATTCAACTCCCACCATCGTTTTTTCTGGTCTTCTTGACGATTGCGACCAAGATGCGGACGAGCTCATCGGACTCCTGAATCACACTCTCGAGACGCTCGCTCGGGATGATGCCAACTTCAGCAATCACCCGTAGCTAGTACCGCGTTTCCAGCGCCTCGCCGCGGGCGATATTCATCTTCCGTGCGAACTCTCTGCTCGTCTGAGCGCCCTGAGCTTCCTCGACGTTGCTGCCGACGCCGGTGCCGCTGCGCGCGATCTGTCGGGCGACGACCTGCGCGGCGACGTCACGAGGGAAGGCCCGCGTCAGCTTGAGAATACGCACGGCAAAAGCGAACGGTCGCTCCTGGATGCCGGGCTTCACTGTGTCACGTGAATGGTCGTCCAACGGCAACTCCCCGCTTCGGCGAGCTTTGAACCTTCAACTTTGAACTTTGAACTTTGAACT
>JBHHZX010000288.1:0-5286 GCA_046758265.1 Phycisphaerae bacterium | reverse complement strand
AAAGACAACCGCATGCGGGGGTTTCTGGTCCCGAACGGCCACCTGGACTTCGCCGTCGATGCGGGCGGCGTCATTCACGCCGCCAACCCCGGCAAGCACCGCGTCGAGCGTTACACACCCGAGGGCAAGCTGCTGGGACATTTCGGTCGGTTCGACGGGCGCGATCCGGCGGGGTTTGGCGGCTGCTGCAATCCGACCAACATCGCGTTAACGCGGCAGGGCCTGATCGTCGTGACAGAGAAGGCGGGGCCGCGCGCCAAGGTTTACAGCGCTGACGGCAGACTCCTGGCAGTCATGGGCGAGGATGACTTTGACCCGACCTGCAAGAACATGGACGTCGCGGTCGATTCGAGCGGCCGCATCTACGTCATCGATACCGCCCGGCTGCATATTTGCGTCTACGCGCCCGACAAACCCGACGTAACCATACAGCCGGCGGGGACCACCGCCAGCGGACCGGTGAAACCATGAACGAGAGGCCCACCCGAAGAGAAGTCCTGGGGCACGCGGTACGCGGCGCGACCGTGATCGGGCTCGGGGGGGTGGCTGGCTACCTGTCGCAGAAGGCCGGCGCCGAAGGCACCTGGCAAATCGATTGCGAGAAATGCGTCAACAGCCGACTTGGCGCTGTCGGGGTGGACTTCTGTGAGCTTTGCGCGACGACGTGCGTGCTGGCGCTGTCGGCCGTTCGCGCGGTGAACGACTATTCCAAGTGCGGGCGCTGCTACATTTGCCCGGCTTACTTCGACATCAAGAGCGCGGTGGATGAGGAGGGTTTGCCCAGTCAGAAGCTCTGCCCGCGCGACGCGATCGAACGCAAACCCATCGGCTACATTGACCCCGACGACCCGGCCAACAACTTCTACGAGTACATCATCGACGAGACGCTCTGCAACGGCTGCGGCAAGTGTGTGTTGGCGTGCAAAGAGCCGGCCGGGCTGAGCTCGATCCGGCTCGAAGTCCGCCACGACCTGTGCCTGGACTGCAACCGGTGTGCGATCGCGATCGCCTGCCCGGATGAGGCGTACGAGCGAGAGTCGGTGGGTGAGCACGAGGCGGCCGGGTGACGCGGCGAACTGTTCCTGGACACTGGCTGCGGAGCTGTGGCGCCGGACCTGCGAGTCCGGCGCACGCGTCTATTCGTTCGGACGCAGCGTCGGACCACGATGTCCGACACCACAACGTCGACGCTCGACCTCCATCGGCGCGTCACTCGCTCCCGGCGCTGCTCGTCTTGCTGTTCCGCGTCGGCACCCTCTTGCTCTGCGCCACGCCGGTCTTCGCTCAAATTCAGTACGAGCGGCCGGTCGACGCGGCCCCGAGCCCGGAAGACATCGGTGAAGGCTACGTGTTGCCGACCGTGCAACGGCCCTTGCCGCGCGCCCCGTGGCGGGAAGTTGTCGATGTCGGTGTGCTCGCCGCGACACTGAGCCTGTGCGCTTGGATCGTGCTCAGCCGGCGCAGCCGCAACTTGGTCGTGACGTTGAGCGTGGTCTGTCTGCTTTATTTCGGCCTCTATCGTGAGGGTTGCGTCTGCCCGGTCGGCGCCATCCAGAACGTGGTCGTCGCGCTGACCGATCCGCAGTACGCGGTTTCCTACTTCGTCATCGCGTTCTTCTTTTTGCCACTGGTGCTGGCGGTGCTCTTTGGCCGGGTCTTTTGTGGCGGTGTGTGCCCGCTTGGGGCCATCCAGGACCTAGTGCTGCTCAAGCCGGTGCGCGTGCCGCGGCGCGTCGACAAAATTCTCGGTGCGTTCAAGTGGGTCTATCTGGTGCTGGCGATCGGGTTTGCCGCCCGGCCAGCGGTGGAGCGCGATTTTATCATCTGCCGCTTTGACCCGTTTGTCGGTTTCTTTCGCTTCGCCGGTCCGCTGCACATGATGTTGATCGGCGCCGGGCTGCTGGTGCTCGGGCTGTTCGTCGGGCGACCGTATTGCCGCTATGTGTGCCCGTACGGCCCGCTGCTGTCGCTGCTGTCGCGTATGTCGTGGCGGGGTGTCACGATCACGCCGGACAAGGAGCTCGACTGCGGTCTGTGCGCCGAGGCGTGCCCGTTCGGGGCGATCGAGAGCCTGCGCGCGGTGCGCTCTTCGTGCCTTTTCTGTGCTCGCTGCTTTAACTACTGCCCGCGGGAGCGCGTGCGTGAGCGGGCTGACCCGGCAACCGAAGTGGCCGAGCAAGTGCGACCCCGATCGCCATGAGCAAGTCCACGCGAAAGCTCGTTGCGTTGGCAATCACCGCCGTGGCCGGCCTGATCGTGCTGGCTGCGACCGGCGTGTTGACGGCGGAGGCGCTGGCGGCGCGTCGACGGCTGGCATTCCACGAAACGCGCGTGGAGAACTTGCTGGAAAAGGTGCAGAGGGACGCAGCGTTCGCGGTGGAGCTCCAGGCCGAATACGACCGACAGACCGAGACGACGCTCCAGCGTGAGGCAAGGAACGACGCGCTTGCTCCAACCCTGGTGTTGGCGGCGGCGATCTTTGTGGTCGGTGCCAAGTGGCTCATCGCGCTGCGCGGGCAGGAGTCGACGCTGCCGAAGAAACTGTACGCGCTGGCCCCGACGTCCGCCGCCGAATCCGTAGAGCGCGCATGCGAAAACCGCGCGGCGCTGGCCGGCCAGTTACCCGACGCCGGCGACGCGGAACTTCCGTTCGTTGACGAAATCGTCGCGCGGGAGGGTCGCCGCCCGGACGCCGTGATCCCGATTCTGCAAGCGCTACAGGCGCATTACCGCTATTTGCCCGAGGCGGCGCTGCGCCGCGTCTGCGAGCTGACTGAGGTCACGGCGGCGCAGCTCGCCGGCGTCGCTAGCTTTTACACGCAGTTCCGCGCGACGCCGGTCGGCAGGCATCTCATGAAGGTATGCCATGGCACGGCGTGTCATGTTGCCGGCGCGGCGCGGATCACGGATGAGCTGCGCCGCTGCCTGCGGATCGCTCCGGGCGAGGACACGGACCCGGCCGGGGACTTTACGATCGAGCCGGTTGCGTGCCTGGGGTGCTGCACGTTGGCGCCCGTCGCACAAATCGACGACGTCACGCACGGACGTCTGCGTTCGGACACGGCACTGGAAATCCTGTCACGTTGCAGGGGGCCGAAGAAGAACGGCGAGTTACGGAAACCGGCACGGGCTCACGTCGCCGACGCTGCTGGCGCCGTGACCGGTGAAATCCGCATCGGCCTGGGCTCGTGCTGTGTCGCCAACGGCAGCGGCAGGGTCCACGACGCGCTTGAGGCTGCGCTGGCGACAACGGGCTGCAAGGCTGTAGTGAAGCGCGTCGGCTGCGTGGGCATGTGTCACCAGACACCGCTGATCGAAATCAACACACGCGGACACCCCACCCGCTACGCCCGCGTGCAGCCGGAGCACGTGAAAGCGATTGTTCGGCGGCACTTCAAGCCTGATGGCCTGGCGCGCCGGCTACGCAACGTCGTCGCGGGCGCGATCGACCATGTTCGCAACGGCACAATGCGAAGGGTCGCCGCGAACCACACG
This sequence comes from Phycisphaerae bacterium, assembly GCA_046758265.1. Classification (GTDB taxonomy): domain Bacteria; phylum Planctomycetota; class Phycisphaerae; order UBA1845; family Fen-1342; genus JALSRY01. The sequence continues at coordinate 1,791 of JBHHZX010000288.1, read as the reverse complement.
ATCGAGCGGCGCGACCCGCCGATCACGGCGTTTCTAGGGCCGCAGAAACACATCGTCACGGAACATTGCGGGTGTCTGGACCCGATCGACCTGGACGAGTACCTGCGGCACGACGGTTTCAAGGCGCTGGAGCGCTGTGTCCGCGAGCTTTCGCCTGACGAGGTGATCAAACAAATCGAGCGAAGCGGGTTGCGCGGTCGCGGCGGCGCGGGCTTCCCAACCAGCCTCAAGTGGTCCAAGGTTCGGCAAGCCCTGGGGGAGAGGAAGTACATCATCTGCAACGGCGACGAAGGCGATCCGGGCGCCTTCATGGACCGAATGCTGATGGAGTCTTACCCGTACCGGATCATCGAAGGCGTCGCGATCGCCGCACATACCGTCGGCGCAACCGAAGGGTTTTTCTACATCCGCCGTGAATACGCGCTGGCCGTTCGCCGTATTCGCGACGCGCTGCGGGAGTGTGAGCGGCGCGGCTTGCTGGGCGACAAGATGCTCGGCACGGGGCAAAGCCTGCGGCTGCACGTGATGGAGGCTGCCGGCGCGTTCGTCTGTGGTGAAGAGACGGCTCTGATCGCGTCGCTCGAAGGGCAACGGGGCATGCCGCGCCTGCGTCCACCGTACCCCGCCGAGCGCGGGCTGTGGGGTCGGCCGACCCTGGTGAACAACGTGGAGACCTACGCCGTCGTTCCATGGATTCTCCGGAATGGACCGGAGGCGTTCGCCGCCCTCGGCACCGAGACGAGCAAGGGCACGAAGGTCTTCGCGCTAACCGGCAAGATCAGCCGCGGCGGGCTGATCGAAGTGCCCATGGGCGTCACGATCCGCAAGATCGTGGAGGAGATCGGCGGCGGCGTTAAAGACGGCTTGCTGGCTGGAGATTCCCGGGCTGGAAGCCCGAGCCACCCGTGCCACCGCTTCAAAGCCGTACAGATCGGCGGGCCGTCGGGCGGTTGCGTGCCGGCCGAACTGGCCGACACGCCGGTTGACTATGAAGCGCTGGCCGGCGTGGGTGCGATCATGGGCTCGGGTGGGCTGGTCGTGCTGGACGAAACCGACTGCATGGTGGACATCGCGCGCTATTTCCTGACGTTCACGCAGAACCAGTCCTGCGGCCAGTGCACCCCTTGCCGCATCGGCACCCGGCGGATGCTGGAAATCCTCGAGCGGCTGTGCAATGGCGAGGGCCGGTCCGACGATTTGGAAAAGCTGAAACATCTGGCGCACAGGGTGGCGCAGGGCAGCCTGTGCGGACTGGGCAAGACGGCCCCGAATCCAGTCCTCACGACGCTGCGCTACTTCCGCGACGAATACGAAGCGCACCTGGATGGCCGCTGCCCGGCCGGCAAATGTAAAGCGCTTATTACGTACTCGGTGACCGACGCGTGCAGCGGCTGCACGCTGTGCGCGCAGCACTGCCCCGCCGACGCCATCCCAATGGCGCCCTACGAAAAGCACGAGATCGACGCAGAGAAGTGCACGCGTTGCGACGTATGCCGCGTGAAGTGTCCGGAGGACGCCATCAGGGTCGCGTGAAGATGCCGCGCGTGGTGATCGACAATCGCGAGGTGAACGTGGCGGCGGGGAGCACGCTGCTGGACGCGGCCCGGCGCTTGGGGCTTGACGTGCCGGCGCTGTGCTGGCGCGATGGTTGTGCGCCCAACACGAGCTGCATGGTTTGCCTCATGAAAGTCAAAGACCCGGATCGGTTGGCCCCCTCCTGCGCCACACTGGCTGAGGAGGGAATGCGCGTCGAAAACGAGACGGAGGAGGTGCGGCAGGCTCGGCGGGCGG
>JBHHZX010000287.1:0-5288 GCA_046758265.1 Phycisphaerae bacterium | reverse complement strand
CACTGGCGGACGAGCCGCCAGTGGCACCCCAAATGGCGTTTTGAGATAGTCTCTTCGCAGTCCGCTGCAAAAGTCGGCCTGCGCAGAAAATGTAGCGGCCGGGCTCTGTCCCGGCGGTGGGCCGGCGGTGGCCCTCGGATTCGTACGGGCCGTGAACAGCCCAAAATCCTACGGCCGACACGGAGATCGGCCGCTACAGGACTTTTACACGGGACTGTTAGCTCGGTTCCCGAGCGGGTCTCTACCAGTTCCGTCCGGAGCCGACAATTGAAGCAGGATCCTTCGCGAAGCGGCGGGCCGTCTCCGGCGAGATCTTTCCGAGCGCGACCAGACGCTGGAGATCGTCATCAAGCATGATCATGCCGTCCCGTTTGCCGGTCTGAATGGCCGACTCGATGGACTCGATCTTTCCCGCCCGGATCGCCACCTGCACCTGTTGGTTGATATGCAGCACTTCGAGCGCCAGCACGCGCTTCTCACCGTCGGCGGTCGACGGCAGCAGATGCTGACTCACGACCGAGCGCAGGCTCATGGCGATCTGCTTGCGGACATCCTCCTGGGCGGCATGCGGGAAGAGATCGACCAGACGCGTCAGCGCGCCTTTCGCGTCGCGGGTATGCATGGTAGTAAGAATCAGGTGGCCGGTTTCCGCGGCCGTCAACGCAATGCGGGCCGTCTCGCGGTCACGAATCTCACCCACCAGAATCACGTCCGGATCCTGCCGGAGCCCGTACTTGAGACCGTCGGCGAACGAATCGACATCGCGGCCCACCTCACGTTGGCTCACGAGGCCGCCGCCGCCCGGCGGATACAGAAACTCGATCGGCTCCTCAATGGTGAGAATACGTCGCTCGCTCTGCTTCCGAAGCAAGTCGATCAGCGCCGCCAGCGTGGAGGACTTCCCCGACCCCGTCACGCCGGCGATGATCACCAGCCCGCTGGGCCAGGAGACCAGTTGCTGGGCGAGGGACTCCGGGAAGCCCAGCCATTCAAAAGACGGGATTTCCTGAGAGATGCGCCGCAGGCACGCACACCAGTTCCCCTGTGCCAGAAACAGGTTGGCGCGGAACCTGAATTGGGAACCCTCGTGGGTGATGCCAATCGAGCTGTCCAGGTTCCTGATCTCGTGGAGCCGGCCGCGGACGCGATCCGGCGCGATAAACTCGACCATCCGCTTTACCTGCTCCGGCTCCAGCGTCGTGTCACCCGCCGGCTGCAACCGGCCGTGGATACGGAACATCGGCGGATAGCCCGGAACGAGATGCACGTCGGACGCTTCGTTTTCCGCCGCCGCATGCAGCAAGGCCAGCAAGTCCGTCGCTTTTTCGTCGTCCATCGGTTGCCCGTTGCGTGACCTTCCGATAATCGCCACGTCGAGCCTGTTGCCGTCTTGCTCAAGCGCGGCCGGCAGGTTCGTCCGCGTGTCGCGGTTTCCGGAAGTCAATTCTCGCATGGTCTGCTCTCACTGCAAGAACCGTCTCTGGCAATCGACTCTTGTACACGCCGACCGCCGACCAGTTGCGAGAAGTTTCGTCCGCGCCAGCCCGGCGCGCCTCGCCCGGCCGCGAAAATGCGGCCCTGGTTTGGGCGCGGTCCTATAGGGTCGGCTCTGCCCACCATAAGTCAGGCCGCCGTACGGCGCGGCGGCGCGACCGAGAGCGTCAGCACGACCGCCCACAGAAGGACGAGCGACCAGAGCTGCGCGCCGGCCGCCCGTGCCGCCGGCCACGCCAGCAGCAACACGCAGACCAGCCACAGCAACAGCGCGAGTAGGGCGGGCACCGCCCACCCTTTGCTCTCACCGCCGGCTCGTTCGACCCGGTCCGCCACCAGTGCCAACGGCCAGTACGCCAGCGGCAGATAGTGCGTCCATAGCAGCGGCGAGGCAATCAACATCAGGCAACACCACACGCCAAACTGCGCCCGCAGCGCAAGGCCCGCGTCCGGATCGGTCGGCGGCCACGGTTTCCCCCCACGCAGGCTGACGCCCACACTGGCCGCCACAAGCACCGCCATGAGCATCAGGTAGACCCACCAGATCGCGCCTCGCGGCAGATCAACGAAGTTGACGAACAGTGTGCGGTCCGGGTCGCTCTCGCTCGGATCACCGTTGACGCGCGAGAACAGCCGCCGCAGCACGATGGGCAGCGAGTTGTTGGAGTACTTCGCCTTTTGCGGCTTCTCGGCGAAGATGGTCTTTTTCGCTGCGTGACCTTTGATGGCGCGCTCATAGAACGCGCGGTGCTGGGCCACCGTCTGCTCGTACCCGATCCCCGCCAGCGGCAGGCCGAAACCGAACACGACAAAAACACCGATCGCGACACCCGCGACGCGCCAGCGGCGCTTGACCAGGAGAAAGACGATCAGCACCACCGGCAGGAGCTTGATCAGCCCCGCCAGCCCCAGCGCTGCTCCCGCCGCCCATTCCTTGCCGCGTTCGACCAGGAACCACGTCGCGACCACGAGAAACAGCAAGAGCAGGCCGACCTGCCCCAGGACGGCGCACGAATGAACATACGCCAGCATCAACCCGAGCGCCGCCAGCGTCGCCTTGCGCGGCTGCGGTCCCAACTTGCCGTTGAGCAGCGTCTCGACCAGCGCGACCGTAAGCGCGAACAGACCGAGCGACAGCAGCGTAAACAGAACAATCGCGACGCGGAGCGGCAGCAGGCTCCACGGCGTCATGAAGAGCGTGAAGAACGGTAGATAGTTGTGCACGCCGAGTTCGCTGCTGATCTCCCCTGTCTGGCGGAAGTGGTTGGCGGTTTCCCAGAAGTCGCGAAAATCGCTGGTACTCTCGGCCCGCTGGACCACGACCACACAGATAATCACGGCGTAAATCGCACCCGCGACGATCAACGGCAGCCAACTCCGCCGGCCGTGTCGCTTGTCAGGGTCCAGCGCGATCATTCCGCTTTCGTCTTCCGGCTCAGCAGGGCGTACACGTAGAGCCGCCAAAGGTGCCGCAGGTAGCGCAGTTGCTCGGCGACGTTGAGCTTGGTTTCGCCGGCGGCGCGATCGGAGAACGTGATCGGAATCTCGACGACGTTTCTCCAGCCGTGGCGCACGATAAGTTCCAACGCAATCTTGTAACCCATCGGTTGGAGTCGGTCGAGCTCGACGTCGTGGCGGCGGACACAGAAGAACCCGGACATCGTGTCTTTCACGCCGGTCAACGGTCGGGCGAGCATACGGCCCACCCAACTGTTGAGCCGCCGATGCAGCGGCCAGTGCAGATCGACCTTGCCGCCCGGGACGAAGCGGCTGCCGATCGCCATCTCGACCTGCGGATCCTGCATGACCTCCAGCAGTTTCGGAATCGCTTCCGGCGAGTGCGAAAGATCGGCGTCCATCACGACGCACAACTCGCCGCGCGCTTCGCGCAGCCCATGGATCACCGCGGTCGCCAGCCCGCGTTCGCCCCGCCGCACGAGACAGCGAATGGGATAGCTTGCGGCGAGTTCTTCCGCGACGGCCGCCGTGCCGTCGGGCGACTCGTCGTCGATGATCAGCAATTCCGAGCTATTGGGGTCGACCGCCGCGAAAATGCGCGCTGCCAGCGGCGCGAGGTTGTCGCGCTCGTTGTACGTCGGCACGACGACACTGACTGCATGACGTTGCATGATTCACAGCGGGTGCCATGCTCTCCCGCGAAGCGGGTGAGCATGCTTGGCCTTTCGTTGACACGCACCGCTACCCGGGCCGTTGCCCGTGAAGCTGTGGCACCCGGCTCTAGCCGTGGGGGAGACGAATCCTGGAGATATTCGTGTCCCCCACCTCTAAAGAGGCAGGCCACCCAATCAACGATGATCCATCGAATCGGCGTTGACCGAGCACCGGCCCTTAAACCCTTGGCCCCTTGGCCCCTTGGCCCCTCTCCCTAATCCGTAAACGCGAAGCGAATGATGGAGAACATCGCCTTTAGGCCGTCACGCCAGGTGATCTTCTTGCCTTCCTCGTATGACCGGCCCGAGTAGCTGATCCCCACCTCGTAAACTCGCCACTTGCCGCGTGCAACCTTGGCGGTGACCTCCGGCTCGACGCCGAACCGGTCGCTCTTGATCGTGATGCTCTTGAGCACCTCGGCCCGGAAGACCTTGTAGCAGGTCTCCATGTCGGTCAGGTTGAGGTCGGTGAACATGTTGCTCAGCAGCGTCAGGAACTTGTTGCCGACGCTGTGCCAGAAGTAGAGCACGCGGTGCTCCTGACCGCCGATGAACCGCGAGCCGTACACCACGTCGGCCCGCCCGTCGAGAATCGGCTTGAGCAACTGGGGATAGTCGCTGGGGCTGTATTCCAGGTCGGCGTCCTGCACGAGGACGATGTCCCCGCGGGCTTCGCGAAACCCGCTACGCAGCGCCGCCCCCTTGCCCCGGTTGGCCGCGTGCTGAAACACCCGAATGCTGGCGTCGGGGAATTCCGGCTCCAGGCGTGGATACAGTTCGGCGGTGCCATCGGTCGAGCAGTCGTCCACGACGATCAGCTCACGGTCCAAATCGATCGGGGCGTCGAGTACGCGCCGGATGATCTCCGGCAGCGTCTGCCGTTCGTTATAGACCGGGATGACCACGGATAGCAGCATGTCGCCAACAAACCCTCTGCCAGCCGCCGCGGACCGCGGGCACTATTCGCGACGTGTAGCCTTCTTCAGGGTATCAGGCCGGGGCCAGCAGCAGCGGGTATTGCCCGGCGTTTGGCGAGAGCACCGCCTCGCGAATCTGGGCCCGCAACGTTCGGATCGGCAGACGCCACAAGCGTCGCGCCAGCGGCGACACCCCGTTCAGCTCCTCGCGCGGCTTCGCAAACGCGTCCAACAACCGCCGTTCTTTGCGATGCCGGTCAAATTCGGGTCGGCGGAATTCCTCCCACGTATCGAGCAGCACCGGGAGACACGCCGCTTTCCGCTGGCTGGCCCAGTTCAGCCCGGCAAAGACCAGCAGCGCGGCGGATTCGAATGCCGGTTCGGCGTGATGAGCGGTCATCATGTGCTGCACCGCCTGCGCGCAGCGCCTGCGGTCAAAGCAATGGCACGCCAACAGGTAACGGGTCACCGGGCACCGCGGCTCGCTTTTCAGACGGTGCTCGAGCCACGCGACGACTTCCGTCGCGGACCGTTGCGTATGTGCTGCGACAATCTCATTAAGACTATGGACGTTCATTATCAGTCCGACCGCGCCGTCCCAGACGGACTCCAAGCCCCTGAACGCTAATTCCGCACCCCAGAATCGTCAACCGCCGCGAGGCGTTTCGCGCTCGCGCAACCTGCCGGTCGTGCCAGAACGCGGACA
>JBHHZX010000286.1:0-5289 GCA_046758265.1 Phycisphaerae bacterium | reverse complement strand
CTGATGCGGAAGATTGCCGTTGCCGGCCACCTGATGAGTGGCAAGTCCGGCCAACGCCGCCGCCAGCTACGCCGGAGGGTCGTGCTGGTCGGAAGAATCGGAGAGAACGTCAAGCGCGCCCTCGGCGAAAACTAATGCCGGCTCTTCGGAAGGAGGACTCGCAATGCCTCGTGTTCGCCCCGGCCGTGCCACTCGCCGGCGCCGCAAACGGATTCTGCGCGCCGCGAAGGGCTACCGCGGCACCCGCAGCAAGCTGTTCAGGGTGGCCAAGCAGGCGGTCATCCGGGCCGGACAGTACGCTTATCGCGACCGTCGCGTCAAGAAGCGAGAGTTCCGGGCCCTGTGGATCACACGCGTGAGTGCGGCGTGCGCTTCCCGTGGGGTTTCATACAGCCATTTCATCGCCGGTCTCAAGCGGGCCAACGTGTTCCTGAACCGAAAGATGTTGAGCGAAGTCGCCATCGCCGACGCGCCGGCGTTCGACAAGCTCGTCGAGCTCACCCGTGCCGAGGGGCCGGGCGCGCACTGAATCGAAACCCGCCAGGCGAGTTGCTCGTTCACACGGGTTCGCTGAACGGCCCGCGGGGCTGGGACCCATGGTGGTCATGCGGCGTGCTTGATTTTTGCTCCGACGCCTCCCGCGCCCACGGCGAGTTGGTCCATGACGCGAACGTAGCCGCGCCAACATTGGCAACAGACGGGGCCACAGCGCGGGGGCGATGCGGTGGCCTCCTGGCCGCTTGCGCGTTGCCAGAAATCGCTCCCGTGCCCGGCATCCGCGCTATGGCCGGGGCACATGGCGGCGCGCCGCGCCTGGTGGCGGCCGGGTTACTCCGGCGCGGGCGTGTCGGCCTCAAAGCCGCGGGCGGCGTGGTAGAGGGCCTTGTCATAAAAGGCCGCCATCCGGCGGTTGAGCTCCAGCACCCGGTACATGTCGATCGGTCGCTCCCACATGCCCTGCGAGCGGGCAAAAGTCCACAACTGTTTCTTCAGGAGCATGATCGCGCTTAAGAGCTCGTGCGCCTCGAAGCCCTGCCTCTTTCGTTCTTGCGCCAGGAGTTGGTAGAACGCTTTCACTTCCTGCGCCGTTTCGTCACCTTTGAGCCAGCGGCCAAACTGCGAGATGGCCGCAGCGGCCCGCTCCAGGAGCTGGTCGGGATCGATCTTCAGGTATGCCCGCGTGGTGGGGTTGGCGCGCACTTCGACCAACCAGAGCGCGGCGATTTCATCGGCCCGAGCCTGAATCAAAGCCACGAGCTCGTCGGAGAGCATGGCCTTGTCTTCGTCAGCCTGAAGTGTGACGAACGAATCGTGGATCGCCCAGCCCTCCCGGTGCTCCGCCGCACAGGTCCGCAAGGCTTTCTCGTTGGGGCTGAACGCCAGCGGGGGAGGTGCGTCAATCGGGAAGTAGCGCACTTCGTCGGCGTCGTCGCCGGCTCGTTCGTCGCCGCCGACCTTCTGCATTTCGAACGTGACAATCAGCAGGTCGCCGTAGTGGCTGCTCTCGAAGGAGTCGGCCGCGATGAGCCGCAGGACGAGCGCTTCGACACCGGTCTCTTCCTTGAGCTCGCGCAGGGCTGCCGCGGTGATCGTCTCGCCCATTTCGGCGAACCCCATCGGGAGACACCATTCGCCCTGATGCGGCGCCCGCTTGCGCCGGATCAGCAACACCTGGCGGCGATCGTTGAGCACGACAGAGGCGGCGACGGGCAGGGGGTTCTCATAAAAGACGGTGTCGCACGCCGGACAGACGTCGCGCGGTCGGCCATCCACGGTTCGCGTCGTCACAGGCTGGCCGCAGTTCGCACAATACTTCGGCTTTACGGGCATCGCGGCCTCTTACAACGGAAGGCGGCATCGTCTTTTTCCAGGACCACTCGGCCCTGACGCGATAAGACCGCTCGAGCGGCGCGCGCAAGTGGCGCGGGCAACTCCTCGCTGGGCTCCGAACCGAGTGACAGCAGTGGTAACTTGAACCGGAGGTACTCGAGGAAGTCGTCCTGCTGCGCGGTCTCGAACGCCAGCGAGTTGTGGTAGTCCACGCGCCCCACCTCCCCAAACCAGGGCGTCAACAGGCGGCCGGCGTTTTCGGCGCAGAAGCTGTGAATGATCGTGAGCAGCCGCGAGTCGGACTCCTGTAGGCCGACAGCGCGCAGCAGGTCGAGGCAGGAACTCTCCGTATGCGTTACCGCGAGGAACATTCCGTGCGGGGCGAGGACACGAGCCACTTCCGGGAGCGCGTTCGCGAAGAAGTAGAGCGAGTACGAAGCCAGCACCAGGTCGAAGTTGTCGTCCGGCCAGTCGAGTTGCGACTCGATCCGCTGGCAGATGAAGCGAACCGTACGGCCCGTGTTGCCGACCCGATCGAGATAGGGCGCCTCGTTTGCTGCGCACGCGTCCACGCCCACGACGTGTGCCGCGCGTGCCACGCGCCCGGCGACCGCGTCGGTCATGAATCCGAACCCACAGCCCAGATCGAGAATCGTTTTGGCGAACGAAAGGTCGAGACCGTTCAGCACGGCGTCGCGCACGTCGGTACGGTTTGTAGACGTCTTCCTGATGATGTCCGAGATGACGGCGTGCCACGACGGATTCTCGAAAGCCGACAAGGACGCGTCATCCATGGGCCTGCATTATCGCCCGCCGACCGGGGGATTTCAAAGGCACGCTGTGGCTCCCAGCGCGCAACTTTCGGTTCCATCGGGCTGCTGGCAGAAGGCTGACCGCGGCGAGACGAATGCGCGAACGACGGCGTAGTTCTCAGCAACCGGCGTCGGCGGTGGCCTTGAGGTGGCGGGAACAGCAATTGTCGGATACACCACTCGGACGAGGCCTCGGATGGACAACTCACGAGCTGAGACGGACAACGCACGCTACAGCATGCCGCCGGAGGTCTATGACATCGGGGTCGGCTGGGATCCGCAGCCGGAGATCAGCCGTTTGCTGTTCCTGGCGGAGCAGGCCGGGGTGCGACCGGGCAGCGCGCTCGAACTTGGTTGCGGCACCGGGCGACTCATGCGGGCCCTGCGCGAACACGTGCCGGACACGTGTGGAATCGAGTTAAGTCCCGCCATGGCGGACCTGGGACGCGCCCGGGGCGCCGGCGAGATCCTGGTGGGGGACATGAGCGACTTCACGTTTGGTCGTCGCTTCGATCTGATCTTCGCTTCCGCCAACACCATTCGGCACGTGCTAACGGCTGACGCCATCGCGCGGATGTGGGACTGCATCCGTGAACACCTTGAGCCGGGTGGTCTCTTCATCGCCGATCTCGAGCTTGGATTTGCGGCGGAGGCCGCGAAGGTGGGCAGGCCGGCGACGTGGATGATCGCGCACGGAGAAACTACGGTGCACGCGAGCTGGCTGGTTGCGGAACCGCCGTCGCCGAAAACACGCTGCTGTACGATCGCGTATACCCTCGAAGCTCGCGGCGGAGCACTCGCCGGCAAGTGGCAAGAGCGTTTTCGACTTCGCACGTACGACGCGCACGAGTTCTTGGAGTTCGCGACGGTCGGTGGGGGGTTGGAGCCGCGTGGAATCTATGAGCTGCGCGATCCATATCTGCTCGAAACATCGGCGGAAAAGGCGGTCGGGCGCTTTCTGGCGGTGCTCCGGCGAGCTGACGCAGACTGATCCGGCGCGGCCGTTTTGAGCAGGAAAACTTGGCTTGCCTCTGGAAAACGCGGCGCGACGCGGGATAATAGCGGCGGTTGAGTCGCCAGGGAGGGCGGCGTGCGGCCTGCCTGGCAGCGACGAGCGAGGTGGAACCATGCTTTACGCTGCACTTACCTTGTGGTTGCTGGTGATTGTCTTCTCCGCCTGGGGTGTGCACTGGCTTTGGAGCCAAATGATAAAGCCGCGCGCCGTGAACACGGTTTTGCTGCCGGGCACGCTGATCGCGCAGCTCGGTCACGTGCTCGGCCTGCTTATCACGGGCAACTCGGTTCGCAACACGTCGCTGATGGGCGACGACGAAAAAGGCGAACCGACCACCGATAGCCCCGATCGGCAGCGCATCCCCGTCATCGGCCCGGTGTTGGTGGGGTTGCTGCCGCTGGTCGCGTGCGCAGCGTGCCTGTACCTGGCGGCGAGAACGTTGGGGCGCGAAATGTTGGTGGAGGGGGCGTCGCCCGAACTGCCGCAGGCGTTGCCGCTTACGCTCGCCGGGCTGTGGGAGCTGCTGCGGACCAGCATCACTGTCACCGAGAACATGCTCAACGCGATTCTGAGCAGCGATCTGATGAACTGGGCGAACGTGCTGTTCCTTTATCTGGCGGTTTGTCTGACCGTGCGGATGGCGCCATTCGAGGGGAACCGTCGTGGCGCGATCGGAGCGATCCTGCTGTCGGGCCTGGTGATCGGGTTGGTAGCCTCACTCGTGTCGGCGGTGGAAGGGGCGGTGCGGTCGAGCTGGCCGATTCTGAATTTCGCCGTCGGGGTGCTCCTGTTCCTGCTGCTGGTCTCGCTGCTGATGAGTGGCCTGGTCGGACTGGTGCGCATCCTGGCGCGTAACGAATAGCGCCGCCCAGCACGGCCCTTCGTTTATCGGGCACAACATGCGACAGGTCGCCTGACGACACGCTTGCATTCACTCACACCCCGCGACTAAACTTCAATAGCCGATAGAAGAGGGAGGTAGCTGCGGCGCTGACGATGCCGGCTGCGCAGGGTCGCACTTCCGGCCGGGAAGAAGATGTCTTCGCATTTACCCAGCCTTGTATTCCGCTCATTGCCCCGGCTCGGCGCCGCTGCGAGTTTGGTCGTAGCGGGGTGCTGCCCGGGCTTGCCGGGGCAGGACGCCAAGGGCGCGCTGGAATTCAATTCAAAGACGTTAACGGCGGGCGTGAGCAACGTGCGGCTGCCCCCGGGTTACTTCCAGGGTTTCGAAGTTGAGGTGCCAGCGGGTCAGGACATCAAAGTCGTTGCGCTGCCGACGGAAGGCGCGATACTCGGTATCGGCTTCGCCGAGTCGCCCGACGGATACGCTTTTACCGCCTATCCGGGCGCGGAGTTGGGTTCGCGCGACGGTCGCTTCCGCGTCGCGCAGCAGTCCGCAGCTGCGGATGGTACCGGCTTTCGCTTCGTCGGTACAGCGAACGCCGCCGGCACCTGGCGCTTCTCGATTCTCGCGCAGCCGCGGGTCGATCTCGATCTGCTGGCCGACACGATTCGGCGCAAGAGCTGGCTTGAAGATCTCATGCTGCTGATCTATCTGTTGAACGACCAGCCGGCGCTGACCGGCCCTTTGGCCGATCTGCTGTATTGGGCCTTCCCCCAGCTCGTGATGCT
>JBHHZX010000285.1:0-5300 GCA_046758265.1 Phycisphaerae bacterium | reverse complement strand
CCCGCGGATTACACGGTCGGAGGCAGCGCGGTCGCTACGCCCCGGCAAGAGCCATTCGCCGCCCAGCGGCGAGAACGAAGATCGGCCACCAGCAGTTCGCCTCGCCTCCCAGTATTCATCCTACCCGGCCACCGATCGTACAGCCAGTCGCCGCGCAGTTTCACCGGGGTGCCTTTTCCCTGACGCTGGCCGAGGTGCGGGCTACGCGGGGACGCCTAACAGCGCCTTGACCTTTTCCGCCGACTGTTCCGGCGAGAACGGCTTGGTCAGATAATCGTTCGCGTCCGAATTCGGTTTGACTTGTCCGATCCGGCTAGTAGAATGCCGAAGGTGATTTCTCAACGGAGGTTAGGAGTGTGGTCAGTGGGGGGCCGTAGCTCAATTGGCTAGAGCATCGGACTGTCGATCCGAAGGTTGCGGGTTCGAGTCCCGTCGGCCTCGTTTGCCTGGGAGAACCCGGCGGCCGCCGGGCTTTTTGCCGGCCGGCGGGCAAGGCCTGGTAACCGGCGACTATTCCTATCGTGATGCGAGGATACGGTCCCTCCAGCGAATCCCGATCAGAACGCAGCCAAAGTACAGCACGGCCTGGGTGCTGCTGCGCACCACCATGGTCCACGCCCCGCCGCGAACCGGATCCTCCGGCTGGACCAACAGCATGGCCGCCACGGCCGTGACTGCCAGCACGCTCACCTGCACCGGCACCTGAATCCAGAACTGCCGCATGTGCGTGGTGACGAAGCCGAAGACGGTGGCCAACACCACCACCGCTTGGGCCGAAACGAGGATCAGAAACTCGAAGTAGTGCTGGGCGTATTTCGCGGTGTAGACCACGCGCAGGAACCACTCGCCGAACAGCCAGGCAGCCGCCAGGATGGTTACGCCCAGCGCTACCGCGGCGCCGGTCAGCTTGGTTGCCAGCCGGACAAAGGACCGTAAGTCTTTCTGATAGTAGTTCGCCAGGCGGTTTCCAGCCGCGGTGCTGACCTGAACGATCAAGAACGTCGCTCCTAGGGTAATGAAGCGCAGCGCCCCAAAATATCCCAGTTCGCTCCACCCTTCGCCTCCGGCGGCGCGTTTGACGAACCACTGCGTTACCGTTTCGCACAGATTGATCAGCAGAAAGACCAGGCCCAACGGGAGTGTTTGTTTCGCGAGCTTCCAAAGGGCGGGCCAGTCCCAGGACAGGTTTACGTCGGCGTGTCCGACGACCAGCCGCCGATCGAAAAGCCACCAGATCGCGGCCCAGGCGACGACGTAGATCGACACGGCCCAGGCCGCCACCTGCATCAGGCGTTCGGGCGTCGTTTCGTTGGACTCAGCGTGACCCGCGAGCCGCGGCCACATCAATAGAATGGCGAACGGCGCCAGCATCGTCGCCCCACGGAGCGCGTTGGACCAGGCCATGAGGTCGAGACGCTCGCGACGCTGGTACACCCCCCAGTAGACCTCGGCCTGGTGGAAGACGATCCGGCCGGCGCAGATCGCGAGCATCATCCAGACCAGCGTGACGCTGGCTTCGGAGCGCGTCGTCCACAGCACGACCACCAGCAATACCACCGAGGCCGCCCCCATCCCCAAGCTGCGCAGCGCCCGGTAGGCTCCGAAGGTAAATTCGCCGCCGGCGTCGGCGACAAACGCCGCGCGCAACTCCAGCCCGCAAAACAGCACGACCGGGACCGCCCACGCGATGCTTGTATAGGTGAAGGTGCCTTGGACTTGCTCGCCGGCGAACTTGGCCAACAGGACGACCACCGCGAAGCGGCAGAGGTTCAGCACCCCGTTGCCGAGCATGGCGAACAGGATGTTCCTTTTGAGCGAGTGCCCCGGCACCGCAATCGCGCCATCCCTCTCCAAGCCCGACGCGCCTGTGGCGCCGGAGCGCGTCTCGTTCACACCTCGCTCGGATGGCATCAGCGGATTCTACGGCGACTGCTGCCGGCGGGTTCGGGCTGCACGCCTGCTGTCTGCCAGCGAATCAGAGAGCTACCCTCCGTCTTGAGTCGGTCCCACGGTGGCCTAGGGCAGTTCCACGTCTTTGAACTCGAAGCGGATCTTGTCCTCCTCGATTTCCGGGTAGACCGTGAGAAGCATTTGGGTGTCCGCGTCAATCTTTCCCATCATGGTACCGTAGTATACGTACTCATCCCCGTCGGGCGTTTCCACGGTGCGGCTTCGTGGATAGAGGGGCTTCAGCCAGGCGTCGAAGAACTCGATCTGCTGGATCTGCTTGCGGCCTGCTTCGAATTGGAGCGCGATACCGCGACCCTCACGTCTTGGTTGGACCTCATCGCCGGGCGTGATCACCCGGATTTTTATGTCCAGTTCCTCGAGCCGCGGATGCTTGAGGTACCCGTCCAGGTACTGCAAGGGATCATCGACCAGGAGGTCTTCGGTCTCGGAGGCGTAAATGACATTAACCCAGCCGCTAACCTTGGTGAGCTTGCGCGCCGCGCGGCTGGGTGCCGTGGCTTGGGCCGTCCGCGGCACAAACCCCATCGCGAGCAGACGCCGCGAGCTCCTGATCGGGGAGATACGTTTCTCGTCGCCCGGTTCGAGGTCTTCCGGAGAAGCCGCGGCGGCCCCGGTGTCGTCGATCATCTGCTCGATCACCAGGGGCCCGAGGCCAACCAACTCCGCCAGCCGCTCCCCGGTCAGCCTGACGTGCAATCGGAGGGAGGACTCGGCGGCGTTCTCGGGCGCTTCACCTTCGTAGCGGATGCGTTCTTCGCCCACCCGGAAGAGCTCGATCCGCATCGGGCCGGTCGGTAATCTGATCTCCTCTTGCGGTGGGCCCATCCCGATTCGGCGGCCCTCTCTACGCGGCCTGCCCTTCTTCTCGTCCTCCTTTTTCTTGGGAGCCTCTTGCTTCTTGGGAGCCTCTTGCGGCTTTTCGCCGACCTCCGTCGGTGGCTGCGGTTGTTCCTGTAGCGGCGCGCCCTCGGGTGTTGCGAGTTGCGATGCCGCGGTCAGCTCCTGCGAGCTCATGCCACTGACGGCCGCTTGTAAACAGAGAACGGCGATCGAAAGCTGCCACATGGGTGTCTCTCCAGACGATATTTCCAGAACATTGCCGGGATGCTGTAACAACCATGCCTGCTGGACGGCCGTTAGCCGTGCCCCGCGGACCGCAGCAGGCCCCATACATGTTCCCTTCCCCGTTGACATACGTCAACGGTGCCGTCGGTGTCATTTCGCCACGCCACGTACGCTCCCGCATACTCGTTTTCGTCCCGACGGCGCAACAAAGCGTGAGCACCCGCCGCCCCTCCACCGCTCGACCGCTCATCCGCCGTACGCAGGCCGACGGATCACGTTCGACCGCTCCCGCGGGCAACCGGGCGAGTCTGCCGCCCGAGAGCGCCGCCGCCCAGGCAGCGAGTTCTAATCCGATGCT
Organism: Phycisphaerae bacterium; assembly: GCA_046758265.1. Taxonomy (GTDB): domain Bacteria; phylum Planctomycetota; class Phycisphaerae; order UBA1845; family Fen-1342; genus JALSRY01. The sequence goes on along the minus strand of JBHHZX010000285.1, from coordinate 1,906 downwards.
CGCAATAAACGGGCGCCGTACCGTGCGCCGCACGAGAAGTCGCGCAAATCGAACTCGGGTCGGTTCGTCTGGGCATCGAGCGACCTGAACCCCTCGCGGACCACATGTGCTGGAGGCGACTTGAAGTCTCGGCAGTGCCAACCCGGCCGGGCGGCCACCCGCTTTCGCGCGCAGCACGCTAGTCGGAAAGCAGTCTCTCGGTGGCTTCCACCAGCCGCTCCATCCGGAACGGCTTGTTCAGATACTCGTCAACACCAAGGGCCTCGGCATATTGCCGGTGGCGCCGACCCTGGTTCCCCGTGATCATGATCACGCGCGGCTTTTCGCCCTTTCGCTTGCCTTGCCGGATCCGCTCCAGCACCAGAAAGCCGCTTTTTTGAGGCAGCATGATGTCCAGAATCACCAGATCCGGCTTCTTTTCCTCGGCGAGCGTGACGGCAGTGTTTCCGTCAGCGGCCGTTTCCAGGGTAGCATTGGTGTCGGCGAGACTGGTGGTGATGGCCGTGAGGATGTCGGGATCGTCGTCCACGACCAGGATGGTTTTTCCTTCCAGGCTATCGGCCACGGGTGTCTCCTTTGCTGGTGACCACAGTAGTGTAGTATTTACACCGCTGCGACACAATGGCCCTGCGACGACGGTCGGCCCCGTTGATTCTGCGGCGGTCCGTCGTCGCGAGCGGATGGAGTGCATGTCATGAGAGAATCGCGTCAGACTTTTTGGGTAGGCTTGTTCGTCCTGGTCGGGCTGGCGGCGCTGAGCGTTCTGATCGTCTTGTTCGGCCAGGCTGGTTTCCTCACACGCCGCGCCGGCGCGCAGGTGATCAACGTGCGTTTCGACCAAGCCACGGGAATCCGCACGGGAACCATCGTGACGGTCGGAGGAATCCAGGTCGGGCGGGTTATCCGCGTGGACTTTGTGGACCCCCAACGCTTTGACAAGGGCGTCAACGTCCAGATCGCTCTCGAACCGGGACGCCGGCTGCGGCAGGGCAGCCGAGCCAGGACGAGCGAGCCGGGCCTCGGCATGGGGCGTCCGCCGATCGTGATCGAGCCCGGACCCTTCACCGAGCCCGTCTTGAGCCCGGAGGAAGACATCCTGGGGGAGATCAGCCCCGCGGTGGAGTCGCTGTTCCCAAAGGCGATCGTCACCAACCTGGAAACAACGGCGATCCGGATCGGCGAGGCGGCAGGCGCTTTGACGCCGGTCTTACAGGACCTGCACAAGATCCTGGAGCCGCGTGATCCCAAGCTGGTGGATCAAGCGGGCGGTCCCACCGGGAACTTGGCCAGCTCCATCACACGCCTCGATTCGGGGCTCAAACACTGGAACGACGTCTGGGGTGACCCGGAGGTCAAAAGCAAATTAAGGGCGTCGTTCGACAACCTTCACGCTATGACCGAGGACGGCAAGGTCGTCGTCGCGGACATGAAAGAGGCGGCGGCCGAGGCCCGCGCCACGGCCGCAGAGGGCAAGGTCTTAATTGAAAAGGCCTCGGTAGCCATCACGAATATCGACGGGCACGCAGAGCGGTTGGCCCGCGACCTGACGGACAACGTGGAGCTGGTCAGTAGCTTTCTCACGCAAATGAACACCATCGTCAAGAAGGCCGAGCAGGGCGAAGGTACGATCGGGCGCCTTTTCATGGACGATCGGCTGTACGAGTCGCTGGTGCTGACGTTTCGGCGACTGGCCAAGACCACGGAAGAGTTTCGCCTGCTCGTGAAGGAATGGCAAAAGGGTAAGATCCGCGTTGCACCGTTCTGAGTCACCGCCCGCCAATCGAGGATGACTCCCGGTCTGCACGCGAACGCCGCTCACGCGGGCCGTTCGCCTCGCAGCAGCTTCCATCGCTATATGACGGTGCGCGATCGTGCACCGCAAACCGAGCCCGACGCGCAAGCGAGG
>JBHHZX010000284.1:0-5305 GCA_046758265.1 Phycisphaerae bacterium | reverse complement strand
TGCTGGTCAGGTCGCCGGGGTCGTAAATGTGGGTTTCGGCGGAGACGTAGTCGCCGACCTTGATCCGCTTGCAGTGGGCCCCGACCTCGACTACCTCGCCCGCCACCTCGTGCCCCAGAATCTGCGGCAGGGCCTTCTCGCCGATGCGGCCGGCGGACCAGCGGTCCCATTTGTAGATGTGCACGTCCGTGCCGCAGATACTGGTCGCCCGGACCTTGACAACCAGCCAATCCGCCTCGGGCGGCTTGGGAATCGGTTTGTCCTGCAACTCGGCCCCCGGTTCGGGCTTCGTCTTGACCACAGCCTTCATGGTCGCCATGAGCGGTCTCCTGTGCATGAAATCCCGCTACAAATGAGGGAACAGAGACCCAGCGCGCCGCTCCCGCCGCCTCCACAGCCAGTCCACGCTCCCACCCGCGCGATACGCATGTTCATCGGCAGGTTATGTGCCAGCCACACGACCCCGCCTCGCGGCGCACCCGCCTGCCGCGCCACGAATCACGCAATCAGCAAGATGGGCCGCGCGGCCTGTGCCGATCGCGCCGGATCCTCGGCGACAGGCGCAATATAGAGGACTTGACCGGCCGGGACAAGGTCGTCGCACCGCAGTGGGCGCGGTTGACGCGCTTGCGGTCAATGAAGCTCCCGCGATCCGCCCTGCCCCGAGCGCCCGACGTAGGAGAGCGCCTTCTGCGTCGGCGAGAGTGACGCCCTCACGAAAGTGTCCCCGCTTGTGTCGACCCCCCGCGACCACGCAGCAAAAGAATGCCCGACCGATGATTGGCCGGGCACTCGTTCCCGTGCGATTCGCTGAGAAGGTGGATAGCCGGTTAATCCGACGCCGGCAGCGTCTCGATGCGCAGGTCGCCGTAGATGACGCGGAGCCGCCCGTCGTCGAGTTTCCAGCGGAGCAAAACCTGATCCGCGTCGTCACGGGTGACGCTGTCGCCGAAGTACTCGGGCTCGCGACCTGCTCGCACTAATTCCTGGTAGAACATACATCCGCCACCGATGGTCATCGCCTTCTGCATTAGTTCCTGGAACACCGGATCATCGCTGGCGCCCACGGACCGTTTCACCATCAACCTTGCCACCAGTTCGCCGACCACCCGCGCCATGCTCAGGTCAGAAGGATACCCGGCGTCCGTCAGTTCGGCGTAAAACCGCAGGCCGTCGAGCAGCGACTCCTCATTGCGCGCGGGCATCTGCACATCGACGACAAAGTAGTCTTCCGGGATGTCGGGTTCGAACAGTTCCGGCTCCAGCGGCACGTTCCACTCGAACTGGTCGTATACCACCGTCATCTGTGCCCCGACCTCCGGTCCCGGCATGCGCACCTCGTACCGCACGGGCAGCCAGGTCTCCACGTCCACCCACAACCGCCCGAGCGATTCGACCGCCTCCCGCGGACTGACCGACGCCAGCCCGAGCTTCTCGCCGGCGATCTCAAACCCGACCACCTCGTGCCCATCAATCGTGTCGGCCTCCAGCTCGCGGTCGGCGTCCGCTGTCAGCTCCTGCAACTGGCGAATCCACGCGTCGGGCTGGCCCGCTACGGGGTCGCGCCGGGCGTCTTCGGACAATTCCATCCGCATAGCCATTTTTGCAAGCGGCGTAACGGAGATCACCGGACCCTCCTGTGGGAAGTACTGCGTGGTGATCAGCACGCCATTGGCGTACATGTCGTACCGCGTGCCATGCTTCGCCGAGATCGAGAGCTGGCCCGAATGCGCCACCGCGAACATGCCGCTGCTGACGTTACCCTCGACCCGGCAAACGATCGTCTTCGCCTGGCGCACCCGCTCCAGCACGGCGGCGAACACCACGTTGTCCGGAACCAGGAAAATCGCCACGGCAATCAGAATGCATGCGGCCGGCGCCAGCAGGGCCGCCGCGCGGCGGCCAGCAGTAGTGTTCAAGCTCATGACGTAATCTCCCAGGCGGTACCACCCGCGAACCAGCCGCCCGGCGCCGGAGCGCCGCGGCGAATCGTCAGGCAAGGCCGCCAGCAGTTGCTCGCGCAACTCGTCGTGATCGCGATCGAAGGCCTCATACATGCGCACCCGGTCGGTGTGCGCCCGGCGAGCCGCTTGAAACTGCTCGCGGCACGCGGCACAGCTCCGGGCGTGCGCCAGCAGGCGCTCCGCCTCGGCGGGCTCCAGCAGGTCCATTGCCAGCCGATCCCAGTCTTTGGCGCTCGGACATCTCATCGTTGCACCTCCTGCTTCGCCAGGATGCGTCGCAGGCGCTCAACCGCAGACGACAACACGCGATAAAAACCCGATCTCGACAGGCCCAGCACCGCGCGGGCCTCTTCCACGTCGCGACCCTGCAAGTAATACGCGTGCAGGGCCAGACGCTCCTTCTCCGTCAGCGACGGCACCCTCTTCTGCTCCTTCGCCGTCAAGGACGCGATCGCGTCCCGCAACTCGACGAGGCGCTCGTCCGGCGGCTCCGCCGCGGTGTCCAGCATCCTCTGATGAGCCGCGAAACCCGCGACTTTCCGCTCCTCGCGCAGCCGCTGGCGGCGCCACTCGCGGCAGACCTGGCGGGCGATCCCCACCAGCCAGGCGGCGAAACGTTGCGGATCGTGCAGTCTTCCCAGGTGTTGATACGCCCGCAGGAATACCTCCTGGGTCAGATCCGCGGCCGCGTGAAGGTCCTTCGTCGCGTCGTAACAGATCGCCCGGATCAGCCGTGCCCGGCGGTCGTACAGCTCGGCGAAGGCCGACCGATCGCCGTTCCGCACGCCCAATACCAGGGTTCCGTCGCTCGCCGGCACGAGTCGTTCCTCCCGCGGCCATGATGGCCATCACCCTACTAGTGACCGCAAGGCCGATTTCGTCCACCGAAAATCCAAAAGCCGCAGAAGATTCTTTCGCGCCGAGCGTTCCGATCAGGCTGGCGCTCCGCGAACGCGCCGGGCTGGACCCCCCGGAGGGAGAACTGAGAGGAGCGTGATGATTTGTCGCCGGCCAGCAGCTGCTCAGGAGCAGCTCGTGCCGTAGTTGGATAGCAGCCCGACCAGGTCGGTCAGATCGACGTCGCCGTCGCCGTCGAGGTCGCCGTCCTCGTAGCTCGCGCCGCCGGTCGTCCCGTAGTTCGCGAGCAAGCGCGCCAGATCGGAGAGATCAACGTCGCTGTCGTAGTCGAGGTCCCCCGGGAACGGCGGCAACGGCGGGTCGAAGCACACGCCGTCCATCCAGAGTGTGAAGCCCGCGCCCCAGGTGTCAGCGTGAATCTCGATGTAATTGATCTCCGAGAGCGCCGGCGTACCGAACGTCCAGCGCTGCCAGGTGGCGTTGCCGGCAATCGGGATAACGAACTCGACCCACTGGCCGATGGCCTGGTTCAGGATGTCCCACGTCGGCCGCCACTCGAAGAACCCGTCCTGGTTGCCGAGGTGAATCCACGGGCTGCCGCTCTGGAACCCGAGGTTCGGATTGATGGCATAGAACCAGACGCGGATGTACGCCACGTCGCTGAGGTCCCAGATCGCCAGTTGATCGCCCGGGTAGCGCACGTAGTTGTCCCAGCCGCCGGTCGCGTCGATGCGAATCGATGCCTCACCCTCGTGCTTGAAGACGGCGTCGTCGGACAGCGTGATCTCCCCGTGCTGCGCCCAGCTCGCCCAACTGGCGGCGTTCAGCTCCGCCATGTCGGGCGGCGGATAACACTGCAAGCTGCCACCGAGCGAAAGCTCCCGCTCAAACGTGGCGACGCTCGTCTGGCCAAGCCAGTAGGCGACGTTCACCTCGGTGATGTCAAGCCAGGCATAATCGACAAAGCCGTTGTGTTCGACCTTGAAGTGCAGGATGCCGTTGGTCCCGACGACCGCGACGTAGCCGAACGGGTTGTCGCGCAGCTCATCGCCGGCGTACGTCGGCGGCACCATGTTCGCGTCGATCGACACGTTCGGCAGCGTGTACTCGCCGTTGGCATCCGTCACGCCCTGCGCCTTCGCCTGGTCGGTGATGATCTGCCCCATACCCGGCCGCTCGACCATCTGATACACCGTGACGGTCGCCCCTTCGAGCGGCTGCCCGTTTTGGCCGATGAACCGCATCCGCACTTCGTCGGGCATCTCGTACATGTACTGCCCATAGTACCCGTGCGCAATGTCGAGCCAGTGATTCATCGCCAGCGCGCTGTGCTGCGACAGGAAATGCGACACGCCGTTCATCAGGCACGGCGGCCCACTGTACCCCATGTTTGACACGAGGTTCTGCCACGGCGCGAGGTTCATCCGGTACAGGTCGATCAGCCCGAGCTGGTGCCCCATCTCGTGCAGCAGACCGAAGTCGAGGTCCTCGCTCGGGTCGTAGTAGCCCGACCAACGCAGCGAGCCCTCGCCCGCCCGGTAACGGAACGGAAAGATCGCAAAGTAAATCGTCTCGATGTCCGGATCGGGCGCCTCATCGTCCAGCACCTCCAGCACGTCAAAATGCACGCGCTTCTGGCAATCGGCCGCGGCAAACATCTCGTTGAACCGCACCATGTGGCGATTCAGCCAGTCCAGAAAATCGTCCGTGGCGGCGTCGGGATAATCGACCGTCTCTTCGCGGAAATCCTCGATCCGCGAGCGGTCCACGTAGCTCAGGAACGCAACGGATTTGGCGTTAATCGACAGCGCGTCGTTTTCGTCGCGTGCGTCCACCACGTCGATGGTGAACTCGACGTCGTGCAACTCGCCGTCCCACGTCAGCACGTACGAAAACGTGACCACATCATCCGGCTCCAGCGACACGCTCTGCGACGGCTGGCTCACCACGCCACCGTCAACGCGCCACGTGCCCGCGAGGGGGCCAACCCACGGATTCGTGCCGCGATTGCGAACGGTCGCGGTATAGGTCACTGGGTCGCCGACCTGCGGCCAGCGCTGCGTAGATTCGTCCTGCCCCCCGCCCAGCCCGGTCGCCGCCGAGAAGACGTACGGCCCAAACCCCGACGGCTCGGTCACTTCGTAGTACGTGTACAGCGCCCAGTAGCGCGGATAGCGCGGCGCCCGCGAAATGCTCACAACCTGCAAGTCGGTCTCATCCCGCGGCGTCCGCGGGCCGACCGCCTCCACCTGCGTCGTCTCGTACCCGCTGCCGAGCACCGCCGTCACCGCGTAGTAATAGCTGGTGCCGTTGACCGCCGCCGTATCAACGTACTCGGTCGTGTCGATGTCGCCGATCGTGTGCATGGGCGTCATGCCGCTGACGTCGTCGAACGGAAACGTTGCGCGGTAGATCGCGTAGTGGTCGAACGTCCCGGTCAGATCCACGAACGGCTGCCACGCCAGCGCAACCTCACCGTTGCC
>JBHHZX010000283.1:0-5314 GCA_046758265.1 Phycisphaerae bacterium | reverse complement strand
TGTCGACGCTCGGTCGCGAGAGTCAACACGAGTTCCTTGTTGGTGTGCTCGCCCTCTGCCTGGAGCGCTACATATGCCGTGGTCTCCGAGTCGGTGGCGGCCTGGAATTCAATGGCGTCGACGGTTAACTTTCGTTCCAGTGCGCCGTGCGTCTCGTCAGCGATGAAGAAGCACAGCCAACTCGCGCCAAAGCCGAACGCCAGAATGATGATCAGGTCCGCCAGGGCGGGAATCCGACTGACCCGCTCCTGAAACGCGGTCAGTCGCTGCTCGAGATCGCGAATCGCGGACGCGTTGGCCCGCGTCCATCTGTCGATCCGGTGTTGAATCACCGAACTGTATAGCAGCACCGCCATCCAGCAGTTGGCCACGAACACGTCCGGAATGACCATCGTCGCGATCATCTTGTCGCTGGCGCCGGCGATCTTGCCGAGCGCCACGAAGTTCGCCCCACCGCCGATCCAGCTCCCGCACAAGGCGGTCATGCCCTGCCAGGCGTCGGGCGGGAGCATGTCTTTGCAGATCCACAGCGCCAGCGGCCCGCCGAGCACGACGCCGGTCGTCCCCGCCAGCAGCATGATGACGGCTTTCGGCCCGAGGCGCAGGATGCCCGGCACGTCGAGCGCCAGAATCAGCAGCAGCAGGCTTGCCGGCAGTACAAACCCCTTTACCCAGTCATACAACGGCGAATCCGCGGGGACGACGTTGAGCGTGGTGAGCGCGGTCGGCACGAAGTAGCAGAACAGCAGCGCCGGGACGAACTTGAAGATCTTGCCAAGCATCGGGTGCCGCGTCATCCAGAAGATAACGGCCAGCACGGTCAGCAGCACGGCCAGCACGCCCGCCGGGCTCTCGACCAGCGGCGTTCGCTCGTCGGGCGGCGAAGTCGCGGCCTCGCCCAACAGAAGCGCACAGTTCGCAAATGTCGTCGCCACTGTCATCAGGGATCAGGCCGTCGCCGCCTCCGCGCTGTTGCTCTTACTCACGGCCTTCTTCGTGGCAAAGTAGAACATGATCATCCCGATCGTGCCCGCCAGCCCGATCGCACTCAAATAGTACCAGACAACATATGGGTGGTGCTGATCCCAGAGCCTTCGGGTCGCCTCCTTCGGCGCGGCGGCAGCGCGGGCCCGCGCCTCAAACGGATTGAGCCCCAGCAGTCGCGCCGCCTGATCGGGGGCCTGTGTCCAGTCCTTGGCGGCCAACGCTTTGCGGAGCAGGCCCGACTTGCCGGCGAGCTTGCGGTAGTTGATTCCCTCTTCCGTCGTCTCGTCGTCGCCCTCATCTGAGACGAAGAGCCCCTTGATCCAGTTGAACGGCTTTTCGAGCCAGCCCTCCTCGTCGATCTCCGCCTGCACGATTTCCAGCGCCTTCGCGTCCGTCCGGATCATCTCGCGCAGCAGCGCCAGATCCTTTTTCCAGTTCTTCTGGCTCACCGCCTCGAAGCGACACTCGGGTTGCTGGACCAGATACACGAACAGCCGGTCGGCCGCGCGGCCTGTGCTGACGTTCACCTTGTTCAGCGTTTCTTCCAGGTCCGCACTATCACCGCCGACCGCCGCGCTCAGCGCTCTGAATGACTTGTCTCGTCGAATACCGATCCGCTTGTCGATTTCTTTGACGCGCTGGTCGAGCTGCTCGCGCGGATGCTCGAAGCCCGCTTCGACAACCGCGTTGCGGACCGAATCCGTCGCCTGCGCCAGGTATTCCAACGCCAGGTTGTTCAGGACTTGCGGATCGTCGCCGAGGCGCTCCCAGAGCATTTCCGCGATCGCGGCGTCATCCTTCTCCTTCTCGTCCGGGTCCTCCTTTTTCAGCAGTTCCCGCGCCGCGTCCAACGCTGCGGACCGCTGTGTGCCGACGGCTGCCGGCAGCAGGTGTACGAAGCGGGCGATCCCGATTCTCTCGAGGTCGGTTTCCCCCACCGCAAGCTGCTTGACCAGGCCAACCAGCATCTTGATGTCTTCCAGCTTCGCCAGAATCTCGTTGTCAGCAGTCACAGCAAGGTTGCCCTGATCGGCCGGAGCACTAGCGGCAGTGTCTGCTGGGGGAATCTCGCCCTTGGCGCTTTCCGCCAATGCCTTCACTTCCGCGCTGAACGTGTCAGTCGCTGCGCCCAGCGCCTGCACACGCTCGCGCAGCACGCTGGTGAACCCGGCGATCGTCTTCTCCTTGTTGTCCGGGTGCAGCGCGACGTGCTGCAGCGCCAGGTTCTCCAGCTGGCCGCGGTCATAGCGGAAGTGTTCACGTAACGCCTGGGCCGCCGCGTCGGCGTCGAGACCCAAACGCTCGCGCGCCAGCTCGAACGCGCTGTCGCGATCGATCTCCAGCAGCGTCGGAATCTTCTCGAGCGCGTCGCTCCAATCCGCGGCCCGCGCCGCGCGCCCCAGCAGTGCGGGCTCCGACGCCAGTTGTCTCAGCGCCAGATTGGCCTTCGCGCCGCAATGATCGTAGAAGTACCCCCCAACGACGTTGCCCAGCGCCCAACCGATCGCGAACGGAATATTCGAGTAGCCCATGTAGAGGGCCTTCTTGTCCTTCGGTGCGATCAGGCCCACGTAGGCACTGAACGTCGGGCTGCACGTCATTTCCCCGAGTGAGAAAATCAGGATCGCCAGACAGCAGAACCAACCGAGCATCGTCGAGCCCGAGGCGGCGAAACCTACGAGCGAGATAAGCATGCCGATGATCATTGCGGCCACCTTGTTCAGCTTGCGAATGATCCACGACACCACGAGCACGAGCAGGATGATGGAGACGGCGTTGATGTTGATGATCATCTCGGGCTTGGTCTGCCCGTTCCCCAGTACCCAGCCTTCGCTGATCGCCGCGAAGACCGGCGCCACGTCCGAGCTGTCCACCCACTCGTCGACAAAGTTCGGCAGCAAATCCCAAAGCTGCATGAACATCAGCCAGAAGCATGAGAAAATCAGCAGGAACGCGACCAGCCGCAGATCCTTGGACATCGTGCCGATCGACGAGAAAAACGTCCCGATCGGGCCCTTCTCGCGTTCACCCTCCTTCGGCAGCTCCTTTTCCGGTTCTCTGTAGAGCAGCAGCAGCGGCAGGAAATTGCAGACCGTGACGATCGCCGCGCCGTAATACACGTAGTGCCAATCGATTTCCCCGCGAAGCTGCGCCGCACACATCGGCGCCAGCGCGCCGCCGATGTTGACCACCCAGTAAAACATGCCCCACCCGAGCGAGGACGTCTTCTCATCAGTGGTCTTGGCGACCGTCCCGTGACAGGGTGGCTTGAAGATCGCGGTGCCCAGCCCCACGCAGCAGGCCGCCGCCAGAAAGACCCAGTAGCCAGCGCCCCCCCAGCCCTGGGCGGCGAGATAGTCGGCGACCGGTTTCGACTGCGCCATGCCAAGATAACCGATGATGTTGATGACGAATGCCACCGCCAGGCTCTTGCGGTAGCCGTAGCGCTCGGTGTAACCGCCGGAGACCATCGGTACGAGACACTGGATCAGCGCCCACCAGGCGTAGATGTTCCCTTTCTCGACGTACGTCAGTTGGAGGCCGTTTTCGTTGGATTTGGCGACCAGATACAGCGCGGCGACCGCCCGCACGCCGAAGAAGGCCAGGCGCTCGAGGATTTCCATGAAGTTGGCGTACCAGAAATTGGCCGGCAGGGTGCGAACCAGATTGACGAACGAATCCTTCTTGGCCGTGGCTCCGTTGTCCATGCGTTGCTCCTGCGCGTTGGGCTGGGCTGGCAGTATTGGAAGAGGTGTTATACTGGCAATGGGTGATTTGCACACCCATTCGAGCTGGACCGTACGGGCTGGCGACGTAGATCGGCCTGCGACTCAGTACCGTTCGAATGCGCTTCAGCGAAAACGAGCAACCCTGCGGCCGCCGTGCCTCCGGCGAGCCGACTCGCTGCTGGCCGCGCTTTCCGCTATGCTTCTTGCATGATTCCGAGTTGTGGATGTTCGGCCGGGCGCGCGGCCAAACTTCGGAACCGCTCCTCGGAGAATCGTTGTCCAACGGGTGTGCTTACAGCGTGAGGAGAGGAACCTCGTGTCCGCAGCGGTCAAGGGTGAATTCCTCGGTCATCCCAAGGGGCTGTTCGTACTCTTCTTCACTGAGCTGTGGGAGCGCTTCAGCTTCTACGGCATGAAGGCCCTGCTCATCCTGTACATGTTGAACTACTTGGTGTGGAACCAGGTGAGCGCTTCGAACGTGATGGCCTGGTACGCCGGCCTCGTGTATTGCACGCCCGTCCTCGGCGGCCTGCTGGCCGACAAACTGCTCGGCGCTCGCTGGACAGTGCTGTTTGGCGGCATTCTCATCGCGATCGGTCACTTCCTGCTTGCGTTCGAGCCGCTGCCGTTCTTCTATTCCGGCCTGGGTTTCCTCATCGCCGGCGTGGGAATGCTCAAGCCGAACATTTCGACGCAGGTCGGCTCGTTGTATCACCCGGACGACGCCCGACGCGATAGCGCCTTCACCATCTTCTACATGGGGATCAACATCGGCGCCCTGCTGGGGCCGATCGTCTGCGGCCGGCTGATGGAACATCCGCGCTTCGGGTTCCACTATGGCTTCGCCGCCGCCGGCGTCGGCATGGTCATCGGTCTGATCGTCTACGTGCTGGGCATGCGCTCCGTCGTGCGGCGCGTGGCGCTGGTTGTTGCCGAGAGCGAGGATTCGCCGGCAGCGCAGTCGGAGACTGCAAACCAGGGGGTCGAGCCCAGGCGGGAGACGCCCAGCCACGTTTACCGCGATCGGATCATCGTCCTGCTCTTGATCTTCGTGTTCGCCGTCATCTTCTGGATGGCGTTCGAGCAGGCCGCCAACGTGATGACCATCTGGGCGGACAAGCATACGAACTTGTATCCGTTCCGCTCGGCGGCACCCGAGGTCGTGATAGAGGGGGCAACCGAAACCGCGCCGGCCGAGACCACTTCCTGGCGCGATTTCAGGGTTACTGCCCCCGAGCTCCTCACCGTGAATCCGTTCTTCATCATCACTCTGGCGGCCGTCTTCGCATGGTTTTGGATCTGGCTCGAAAAGCGGAAGCTGCAACCTTCGACACCGGCCAAGTTGGTCCTCGGCTTTCTCGGAATGACCTTGGCCTACGGCGTGATGATCCTGGCGGCGCAGTCCGAGAACCGACCGACCTCCGCACCGCTGGCCAAGCTGCCGGAAGGCGTGGTTCTCGAGGATTATGGGGCCACCCGGCTCCATTACGACGAGCAGAGCCGGACCTTGCGCATGAACGGTGTGCTGACCGACCTCGACTGGCTCCGCGTCCTGGGCGACTCTGCTCCGGAAAGTTATCGACAGACGATCGATACCC
>JBHHZX010000282.1:0-5342 GCA_046758265.1 Phycisphaerae bacterium | reverse complement strand
CGAGCTGAAGGTCGCTCAGCGCGCGGCCGGTCAGTGCGGTTTGACGCACGTCGACACGCATCAGTTTACGCTTTCCGGTGAGCACGGCGGACGGGCGGTGATCATTTACGTCAAGCGCGAGCCGCTGCGCAGCGACTTGCCGCGCTCGCCGAGCCGACCACGCAAGAGGCCCCTGTAGGATCTGCCCAGCCGGTAGAATGCGGGCATGCTCGACCGAATCCGGATAGTCCTGGTGCGGCCGATGCGTCCGGGGAACGTCGGCGCGGTCTGCCGGGCGATGGTGAACATGGGATTGTCAGACCTGGTGCTGGTCTCGCCGGCCTGCGATCTCGCCGACGAGCAGGCGCAGGGGTTTGCCGCACGGGCCAAACCGTTGCTTCAGCGGGCCCGGATCGTGGATTCAACCCCGGCGGCGCTCGCGGGCTGCATCGCGACGTTTGCCGCGTCCGCCAAAGGGGGAATGTATCGTCGTCAGGCGGCGATGACGGCAGCGGCCGCGGCCGACCTGGCGGTGGAAGCGGCCGCAGCAGGCCCGGTCGCATTTGCGTTCGGGCCCGAAGATCGCGGGCTGGTGATGCGCGAACTGCTGCACTTCGACCGCGTCGTCGAGATCCCCGCTGATCCCGAATACCCCGTCCTGAACCTCGCCGCCGCCGTGACCGTGCTGTGCTATGAGGTGCGGCAGGCATGGCTTCGGGCGGGAGGCCGACCGCCCTGGTCGCCACGCGAGGAGCCCGTCGCCGCCGACGAACGCAAGCGCATGCTGTACGCGAAGCTCTTTGACGCGTTGGACGAGATCGGCTTCTTCGACGGCCAGCAAAACCCTGAGCACTTGAAATATGCCCTGCGGCGTGTCTTCGGCCGCGCCAACCTGACGGCGAACGAGGTTGACATCCTGATCGGGATGGCCCAGCAGATCCGTTGGTACGCGGATCGTCATCCGCGTGCCGGCGACACCCCGGCCTGATTCGTTTGCAGCCCGCCATTCCACGCGCCGGTCGAATCGTGATAGGATTCACCGGCAAGGATTGTCGGACGAAACGGGGAGCAGCTTCATGGCCCGGGTAATCATCTCGAACCGTGTCGCACTGGCGCTGGGAGTTGTCTGTTGCGGGTGGCTCGCGGCCCCACGCGCGTGGGGGCAATCCAAGGCGACGCTCCGCGAACTGCGAAAGCTGCACGAGCGACTGGCCGACCCCGACCGGGTGCTGACAGCCAGGCAGGCCAAGCAGGCGGCGGATCGGCTGGCCGAATGGCGGCTGGCACCGGAGAAACTCCCGCCCGCTGATCGCGCCCGGCTGTGGCGCATTCAGGTTTGCATCGGGCTGGCAAAAGGTGCTGCGCGCATGGCGCTCGAGCCCGCGCAAGCGCTGCAAGCTGAGTTCCCCGATGAGCCCGCCGCGCTCGAAGCCGCCTATTTGGCGGCGTGTGCTGCCGGCGACGCGAAACTCGGCACAGACACGCTCAAGAAACTCAGCCGGTCCGCCAACCGAGAGCAGCGCCGTCGGCTTTCGCAACGGCGACGTTGGATTCGCGGCGTCGGGCAAAAGGCCCCGGACGTTCTGATCCGCACCGAGGACATGACCGAGTTTTCGACCACCCGCCGCGGCGACCGGGTCCTGCTGATCGACTTTTGGAACGTGCTCTTGCCGCCGGACGAGAAGGAAGTCAGGGCGCTACGCGATTTGTACGAGGAGTATCGGCACAGCCTGCACGTCGAGTTTGTCGGCGTCAACGCCGACGCCGAAGCCCGCGTTGACGAGGCCAGGAAGTTCGCGCAGGAAAACGGTTTCGTCTGGAAGCAGCGGTACGAATATCAGGCGCGGCAGGCCCCCATCACGCACGAGGCGTTTCACGCCGGCAAACCGCCGTGGCAGGTCTTGATCGATACCTTCGGATACGTTCGCGCGATCGGTGCGGCAAGCGAGCCGGGCTTTCAGTACGCGTTGCGGGCGGCAATCGCTGAGACCCGCGGCGACCAGGAGATCGTCATGCCGCGCACCCACGACGGCAAGCAACCGACGCGGCCGAGCGCCCTGGTGGAGCCGAAAGCCAAGGAATCCAAGCCGCCCGCGGGCGAGTTGCCCAGCAACCCCGAGGCTCTCGCGAAGCTGAGACTTGCGCGGACATACCTGAAGACCGGAAAACGCACCGACGCCAAGCGACTGTTCGAGGAAATCGTCCGGCAGTACCCCGGGACGCCCGAGGCGAAGGAAGCCCAGGAATACCTGGACTCGATCTGGAACCCGTAGATCACAATAGCGATTGTCCGACGCCGCATGGAATCGCCGTCCCGCACGGTGTAACGGCATCCCGAGAAAAGGATGGTCGGCGCAGAAAGTGGAATCCTCCGCCGGTTGACGAGACCGGCCCTGGTCTTTGCCGCCGTCGTGATCCTCGGCGCGCTGGGCTACTGGCTTCTGGAGGACATGACACTGCTGCAGGCCTTTTACATGACCGTGATCACGGTGACAACGGTCGGGCTTCAAGAGGTACAACCCCTTCAGTCCCAAGGTCGGGTTTTCACGATCTTTCTAATACTCTTCGGCGTCGGGGCGTTCACCTATTTGGTGACCACGGTGGCGGACTACCTCATCGCCGGCGAAATCAAGGGTTTTTTGGAACAGCGGAAGATGCAAAACAAGATCAAACAACTCAGCGGCCATTTTATTGTCTGCGGTTACGGGCGGATGGGTGAGCAGGTAGCCCGCGAATTCCAACGCGAGAAAAAACCCCTGGTCGTCGTCGAACGGTCCGAAGAGGTCGTCGCTGATGCGATTCGAGCCGGACACCTGGCGATGCAGGGCGACGCGCAAAACGACGAAGTGCTCCGGGCCGTCGGCGTCGAACGCGCCCGCGGGCTGGTGGCGGTGCTCGACAGCGATGCCGCGAACCTGATGGTGACGCTGTCGGCCCGGGCGATGAACGAGCGCTTGTTCATCGTCGCCCGCACCAACAGCGAGATGAGTGAGTCCAAGCTCATCGCCGCCGGGGCCAATCGCGTGCTCTTTCCGCATGGGTTGGGTGGGCGGCGGATCGCCCAGATGGCGCTCCGACCGAACGTGGTCGAGTTCCTCGAAGTCGTTATGCACGACGAAGAACTGGAGTTATGGCTGGAAGAGATGACCGTCGCGATCGATTCGGAACTTGACGGCTGCGCCGTCTATGAGGCGAACATCCGCGGCTCGACCGGCGCGAACATCGTGGCGGTCCGCCAGCGGGACGGCAAGCTCCTCGCCGCGCCGACGCGCGACACTCGACTACAGGCGGGCGACATTGTCGTCGCGCTCGGCACCCGTGCGCAGCTCGTTGCCTTGCGTGAAAAGACCTGTTGATCGCCGGGTTGCGATTCGCCGTACGATTTGATTCACGCGGCGGGTGCGAGGGCAAGCGAAGCTTATCCGCAGCACGCTTTTACACTGAGACCATGTGATGCCGGTTCGCGAAACCGACAGCGATTCGCCTGCTGCCAACCGCGTGACGGTCGAGACCTCGCAGGAGTTTCAGCGCCGCCTGCGGGAGGGCGGCGTGAACGCGCATCTCCGCTCTTCGCGCGGAAAGGACGTGGACGCCGCCTGCGGCCAACTGCGCCGCTGCACAAGAGATCTGTAATGGCGACTAAGCCCAGAATCCTGCTCGTCGAACCGCTCGACGAAGACGCCGACCGTCGGCTCGACGCCGGCGCCGAAGTCGTCCGTCCGCCCGCCACGGACGAAGCGACGCTGTGTCGGCTGGTCGCGGATTGTGAGGGGCTGGTGGCGCGTACAGACACCGCCGTCACGGCAGCTCTGCTCGAAGCCGGGAAGCGGCTGCGGGTCGTCGGTGTTGCCGGTGTGGGTTTGGATCGCGTGGATGTTGTCGCCGCCGAGAAGTCGGGGATAGCCGTGCTGCACACGCCGGCGGCCGCCTCCGACGCCGTTGCAGAATTCACGATGGCCCTGATGCTGCAATTGCTGCGGCCGGTGCTGCGGCTGGCCGGGGCGTATAAGGAGGGGCAGTTTCGGTCGGTGCGTGACGAGGGACACGGTCGCGAGCTGCGCGAGTTGACGGTCGGTATCGTAGGCATGGGCCGCATCGGCTCGCGCGTGGGCCGAATCGCGAGCGCCGGCTTGGGGGCAACAGTGCTTTACAACGACATTGTGGAGGTTGGCCCATTCGCGTTTGAGGCGACGGCGGTGGACAAGCCGACGCTCTGGTCGCAGAGCGACATCGTGACCCTGCACGTCCCCGCGACCGAAATGACGCGCGAATTGGTCAATGCGGATGTCCTCGCGCGGATGCGCCCGTCCGCGTATCTGATCAACACCGCCCGTGGCGTGGTGGTTGACACGGCGGCGCTGACGGCGGCACTTCAGGGTGGACAGATCGCTGCTGCGGCCCTAGATGTCGTCGAACCTGAACCGCTGCCGCCGGAGCACCCGCTCTTTGCTATGGAGAACTGCGTCCTCACGCCGCACGTGGCGGCCCGCACGCACGACGGATTGCGCCGAATGTACGCTGTGGTCGATGACGTCCTGGCGTTCCTGACAAGGTCGTGAGACAGGGTGCTGCAAGGGGCGAATGCTGCGCATCCCAGGGTCGCGGAGTTCCTTTGGCGCGCTCTACGCGGGTTTCCGCGCGAGTTGCTTGAGGACTGCCGCGCGGCAGCGCTTGAGCGTCAGGCCGAGCTTGCCGAGCACGCGCTGGGCGGTACTGCCTCGCTCGCGGAGTAGCGCGAGCAGCAGGTGTTCACTGCCGATGCGCTTGGATTCGAGTTGCGTGGCTTCGTCTATCGCGTGAGCGAGCACGTTGCGATAGTGGGGTGATCCGGGCAGCCGGCCGAAGACCCATGTGTCTTCCAGGTCGCGTTTCAGGACTTCCGCGACCGTGTCGCGGGCCTGATCTTCAGTGATACGGAAGCTCTGGAGCACCTCAGCCCCGATACCCTCACCGCAGCGGAGGATTGCCAGCAGGATGTGTTCGGTTCCGACGTAGTCGAGTTCGAACTCATAGGCAACCTCCTGCGCGACCGTCTTGATGATCCGGGCCGCGTTCCTGTCAAGCTGCGGGTACGCCATACTGTTTGCCCTAGAGCGCTTTTCGTCAAAGTGTAGCGGCCGGTCTCCGTGCCGGCCGTATTCTCTCCTGCGCGATACTGCGTCGGGCACGGAGACCCGACGCTACATCTAATTGAAAACTGCTCTAGCTAAAGAGATATTTCGTGAGCGATTTATACACGAGGGACAGAACGGCGACAAGCACGGTGAAGATCAGGGTGATCTTCAGCAGCCGCAAGCGGTGTCGCAGCTCGCGGTCGCGCATCTGGCGCAACTGCTTGTGCAGCTCGACGATCTTGGCGTCGA
>JBHHZX010000281.1:0-5383 GCA_046758265.1 Phycisphaerae bacterium | reverse complement strand
CCCGGTCGTCGAGCCCGAGGATCGCCTCCAACTGCTGCTCGAGCCTTTGGACGGTCGCCGCGCGAACGTCCGTCTGCGCGGCGATGATCTCCTGAAGCAACGCCACCGCCTCGCGATAACCCTCCCACTCCAGCATGTTTGCCAGAATCGCCCCCATCTGGCGGAGAATGTCGGCCTGCTGGTCCGGCAACGTCTCCACGCGGGCGCGATTCACCTCCCGCCGCGTCTCGGCGATCACCGCGGAAACCACAGGCATCGTGTCAGAGCCTAGCTTCTTGAGCGGGGCAACGATGCGTTCGCCGATGCGCCGTTCGTCGCCCGACCGGGCCACCTTGTTGAGCCGCATTTCGCCGAGCATCTGTTCGAAGCGCCGGCAGACGTTCAGGCAACTGTGGGCGTGGGCGTCCTGCCGACGGGCCAGCCCGGCCAAGCGCTGGGCGAGCGCTGCCGGTGTGGCCCCCTCGTCGGGGAGTTCCGGCAACAACCGTTGCAACGCGTCCTTTACGCCGCGCTGCGCGCTGATCAAGCGTTCGAACTCGCGGCGTACTTGCAGCTCACGACCGGCCAGCTCCGCGAGAAAATCGGTCGGCGAAACCACCCGTAACCCCACCGGCCGGGTCCGGCCTACGTTTGGACCGCGCGGATCCTGATCGCTGGCCTGGGCCCAGATGCGCACCCGATCGCCGGGCGCTGCGCTCAGCGACGTGACCGCAAAGGACGTCTCCACCGCAAACTCGCACCGGCCGGAAACAAACCCTGCGAGCGGCACGTCGAAGGGGGGATCGTCCGCGCGCTGCACGTACAGCGCGACCTCACCCAGCCCGTAGGTATCTACGAAGGATAGTTCGATCGGCAGTTCGGCCGGCGGCGTGATGCTTTCGCCCACAGCGGGCAATTCGAGCCCCACCTCGGGCGGCAAGTCGGGGACGACTTTGAGCGTGTAGCGCACGGGCCGGCGATTGGTGTAGCCATCGCGATCGACCAGTTCGAAGGAGTAAGAGCCGGAAACCGGATCGTTCCACTCCACCCGGATCCGATTGGGCCCCACGGGCGAGCATGGAGCCGCCCGACCACGGATCCCCACGAAACGTGCCGACGCGACCGGCCGGTTGAGCTGCGCATCGATTTCCAACGCCGAGCCCTGCAGCACTTCGAGCACGGTCTGTTGTTGAAGGGTGACCGGATCGAGGCCGGTGTACGCGGGCGGGGTGATGCGGACAGCGGTGCGGATGACGCGCGGCCGCTCCACCGCTATGACGGCGTACTGGCGCGTTCGCTCGTCGCCGCCGACGATGCGGAAGAACACGTCTTCCAGCAGCAGGCCGAGCGACGCTTCCCAGCGGTCCACGCCGATCAGCGTCATGGGTTCGCGCCCCTCGCGACCCGACGCGGTCCACCAGCGAAGCTCGACAGAGTTTGGCACCCGATCGCGATTGACCGCGGCGATTTCCAGCTCCTCGCCGCGCGGCATCCGCCGACGCCCCTCCTCAAACCCGATCGGCGTAATGTGGGTCTGCTGCGGCCAAGGAACCTCCCGCAGAAGCCAGTTGCGGCGGAGCCACGTGCCCGTCAGGTCCGGCATCATGAAGAAGGCGAATAGAGTCGTCAGCAGCAACCCGGCCAGCTCGACGGCGCGCTGTTTGGCGCGCCGGTGGTCAAGCACGGCCATGAAAGGCACGCGCGGCGCCGCTTCGCAGGCATCTTCCATGACTGCCCGCACCAACTGTGGGGAGTTGGCGTCGGGCGTGCCGACCTGGCCGCGGGCGAACTGCACCGCTGCGGCGATCTGGTCGTGGAAATCCGGATGGGCGCGGTCGACGGCCAGTGCTAGCGACCGGTCAGACAGCGGGCGCAACAGCGGGGTGAGCAGGTGACGATAGAACGTCATGAGCCAGAACAGCGCAATGACCAGGTCCAGCACGGCGCGCTGATCGACCGACAACTTGAGCCACCAATCCAACAGCAACTGCGCCAGGCTCGCACCCATCAGCGCCAGATAGAAGCGCACCAACCCGTCCAGGGCAAGATAGAGCCGGCAGCGTCGCCGCAGTTGCGCCAGCGGCGAGAAGATGCGCTGCGCCAGCCGGGCCTGCAGGCTGTCCACCGGCAAGACGCTCACAGCAGATGGTTCCTCCGTCGTAAGGTCCATTCGACGCCGAGCAGCGTCGCAATCAGCACCAGCAGCCAGGTTTTGTCCCACAATGATTTGTCGACGCCACGCGTGGGCGGCGCAACTTGGCTGGCGTTCTCGATCAGGTCCGGTAGCCCGCCGGCCTCGTCCAGCGGGAAATATTGTGCGCCGGTCTGCTCCGCCAGCTTCATAAGTGGTTCCGCGCGCGCGGCCAGCGAACGCAGCTCGACGTCCGAACTCTCTACCTGAATGTACTTGACAAGTGCTTGCTCCGTGAAGCCGCGGGCCTCCTCTGCCTCCGCCCTCGGCAGCGGCATGCGGATGATCGCCGGTCCGGTCCAATCGATCGCCACTCGGCCGGCGAACCAGCCGGCGCGTCCAGGAATCGCTTTCAGCGTCAACGGACGCTCCTCGCCGTGGGGCAACTCCACGCTGCCTACGACTTCCGGCTGATGCCACGGCACGAATCGCGCGTCGAGCACGCGGGCTTCGATCTTGACGTAGTCGCCGGGGCGGATCGCTTCACGATCAAGGACGATTGTGCCGCGCTTGCTGACGCCCTCGCGGCGTGGCTGGGCCAGGTAGCGCACGGCCTGGATCCAGAAGCGGTTGAAGTAACGCTCGCCGGTGCTGCGCCACCGCCAGGTGTTTTCGAACGCCAGGAATACGGTCCGTCCGGCACCGAAGGGCTGCGTGGCCATCAGGACCGGTTGGCCGTAGCGCGTTGCGTGCGCGCTGCTGCCGTGTCGCATCAGGGCCGCGGCAAGCGGTTTTTCGCGCAACACCGGCAAATACCACCAGGCGCCCGGCAGCGCCCTCCAAATCGCGCGATTGGTATCGGCCTCGGCGTGCAAGCGTAAGAGCGGATGAGCGCGCGATGCGTCCGGGATGCCGATCGGATAAGGGCGCGTGCGAAAGGCGCCCTGCTCGCTCAATCGCACGTCGGCGTCGGGATCGGGAAGCACCGGCAGGATGGTGACCAGCTCTTCCAGGCGCGGGTCGCGCAGGAAACGGCTGGCAAAGTGCGGGCCAGCCTGCAAAAAGACACCGCCGCCAAACTCGTCTACCAGTCGCCGCACGGTGATCGCCCAGGCGGAGTCAAGTTCGCGTGGGTTGGGGTCGAGCAGCAGCAGCACGTCGTATTCGAAGATCTCTTCGGGCCGGCGCGGCAATTCCGTGATGACGGTGTTGCCCTCGCTGACAGCACGGTCATCCGCCGATTGCAGCCAGCAGCTCAGGTCGATCGTTTTCTCGCGCTCCAGCAGGCGCGTAACGTAGCGGTATTCATACGAGGGGTGACCGGCGATAAGCAGGACGCGCAGACGCTCATCCAGCACCAGCACCGTGCTTTCCCGACGATTGTCGGATTCGACCGCTTCGTCGGGGACCGCCGCCAACTGCGCCCGGTACACGAGCTCGCCGGCGGCGTCGGCGTCAATTCTGAAGCGGGCTTCGGCATGAGGCTGATCGCCGCCGATAGAGATCTCGCGGGTGGCGATGACGCGCTCCCCACTTGTTTCAGCGCCGAGCTGTCGAGCGGTCAGCGCGAGTCGCACCGGCGTCAGTTCGACGCCCGCCGCGGTCGCCTCCACCCGTACCTCGAACGGGTCGCCTTTGGCGGCGGTCGCCGGGGCGGCGAAGTTCGTGATCCGCAGGTTGGGCGGTTCGCGGGGCGAACCGACGCCCACCGTGTAGAGCGGGACCTTGAAGCGCCGAGCATACGCGGCCGCGTCGTCCGCCGACATGCCCTGATTGAATATGCCGTCGGAAATCAGCACGACTCCCGCCACCGGACTTTCCCCGACATCCGCCCGCACGGTCGTGAGGGCCTGGCCGAGATCGGTGTGACTCTGCACCGCGGTGAACAGCTTGGTGTCTTCGGCAGCGACGGCTTCCGTCAGGCCGGCCGACTGTGTAGCTGGGGCGGTGCGGACCGGTGGGGCTTTGTCCCACGGCAGAGGGTGTCGCGAGGTCCGCTCGCCAAACGTGTACGTCAGCAGGTCGTTGCGGGCGGCCAGGCGTCTGAGCCAGTCGTGGTCGTCGGCGCTGAGCAGGTCCGCGACGCGCGCGATGCGGGTACTGCGCGGTGCGGCGGGGTCCGGCTCAGCCGCTGCCGTGGACGTGTCGCTGTCAACGATGCCCATGCTCGCGGAAACATCGATCAAGACGGCGACGCTCGCAGTAATCGTGCGGATCGTATAGGTCGCAATGACCGGTTCCAGCCAGACGATCGTCAGCAGGAGAATCACCACGCTGCGCACGCAACCCAAGCCGACGCGTAGGCCCGCCGATGCACCAGCGCGGGCTTCGCGGCGGTAGAGCCAGAAGATCACGTAACCCATCCCAGCCAGCAGCAGGAGGCCAAGCAAACGCCACCAGCCCTCGGGCAGGCCTGCCAGTTCGGGCGTGCTGTACTGCTGCTCGGTTACGCTGGCTAGCAACGTCATTTCCTCCTGACCGCGAACTTGGCAAACAGCGGTGACGACCGGCGGCGCGGGCGCGCGGCGTGCCCGGGCGTCCCAAACCACCAGGCGAGCGCCTGCTCCACCATCAGAACCGTCACCAACGCCAGCAAGACCGCCGGCCACAATTCACGTCGCGCGTGCTCGTCGTCTCGCAGGAATGCATCGGTCGCCTGGACATAATCGTGTGGCACGTCGCCAAGGACCGCAGCGAGTTCGTGCGCGCGAGCGACCGACAAGTCGGACTCGCCCGCGTCGAGATTGACGGCGAGCGGACGCAGCTCGACTTCTCCCCTGCGGCTAACCAACTCGACGTGGTAGGTACCCAACCGCGTGGCCACCGGCCCTTCAACTACAACTGGCTCACCGATAGCGACGAAGGGTTCGCGCACACGAGCCTCGACCGCAGGTTCGTCCGCCGAACCCGGCGCTCGGAACAGCCCGCCGGGCTCGTACTCTTCCGGCAAAAGCGACAACGCCAGCGTTTCGCCGGCAACGAACGACGACCGGTGTTCGCTGCGTCGCGCGGCGTATTGTACGAGTTCGAGTAACGTGACGACGTAACTGCCGTCCGTCGCGCGAGCCCAGTCGTTCCAATCCAGATCGACACTCGACGTGAAAAGCAGCACCCGCCGGCGGCCAAACGCCCGCTCGACCAGCGCGGGCGTTCGCGCCTCGTCGGCGAACCGCGCCAGCACGGCCGCCGGCGCGCGCATGGCCGCCGGCTGCTTAACGCCGCCGTCTTCCTGCTCAGCCGACGAGACGTCGGCCGCGACATCGGCGTCCGCCA
>JBHHZX010000280.1:0-5383 GCA_046758265.1 Phycisphaerae bacterium | reverse complement strand
GTGTGTTCACCGGTTGAAAACCGGTGCCACAGGGGTTATGGGATGGGCACTTAGTCGAGAAACTTGTGAAACGCGGTATTAGTTCGAATCCGTCACGAGCACGTGCTGGGCTGCCGGCTTGACCTCCACGCGCACCGGAACGCCATCGGCGCACACCACCGGCGGCGGAAACCGGCACGCTCCGGGCCGAACTGCTACGATCACGTATTCGTGCGTGTGCCATCGTCCAGCGGCCAGCCGCGTGATGTGGCGGGTGACCGCTTCGAGTCGCAGATTGCGCCGCGTGCCAATCTGCCGCAATTCGTCCCAGTCGCCGGCGTGCGTGTAGCAGTTTCCCGGCAGGCGCTGCTGCCACTCGACCTGTCTTAGCGCCTGCCGGAGTGAGAACTCTTCTTGAACCAGCACCAATTGTCCGGGCGAGATTCGCGCGCCCGGCTCGATCGCGAGACGCAGCCACTGCGGTTGCCCAGCCACTGACACGCCTTCCCCCACGAGCGCGTCGTCGTCGGCAACGAACTCCTCTTCCTCCAGCAGAAAGAGTGATCGGCGAACCACGACGGTCTCACGTGATGTCGCTTGCGGTTCGGCGCTTGCCGTGGGATAGATAGTGTACGAGGCAGTCGCGCGTTGCCGTGTCCGCTCGGTCTCGACGGCGAACACTGCGGTTCCGGTTCCGGGCTGAGCGGCCTCGATGCTGGCGCGCAGCGTCGCCGAGCTGAGCGGCGGGAGCGGGAGCGCGAACGATGCGCCGTCGTCGGATGATTCCAGTCGGGTTTGCCGGTCGAGAAGCCGCCACTCGTCCGCTTGCAGGCCCGGGCCCCCTTCGAAGATAACGCGTATCCGCGCTGCAATCGGCTCGGCATTCGTGATGATCAGCGACGCGACGCTGCGATCGCCAAGCGTGAGGTGTTCCGGCACGTCGGCGGTGAGCTGAATGCCCCGCCTTGTGTCCAGATCCAGTGTCTCGCTGGTGAAGCCGCCGTCGGGAGTTTGGACAGTGATCACCAGTCGATAAAGACCGGGTTTCGGTGGCAACGGCACGTGGAAGGTCGCGGCACCATCGCGAGCGGGTTGACTGTCCACCCACAGCGTCGGGCGATCGAACAGCGCCAAGGCGAGCTGAGCCGACAGCTCCCGCGTCTCCGGAATCACGTCTGGGCTGCCGCCGAACGCCTCTGCTGCCGTGCCTGCGGCGGCTGAGGAAGCGATGTGGATGCCACCAGGCAGCAACGCCAGATCCGAGCGGCCTTCGCCCGGCAGCCACTGCACCCCACCGCTGCGCGAGGCGTCTACGAGCCTGGCCACCAGCGTCGCGTCCTGGGCTGGCTGCCGGGCGCGAAGGCAGGTCACGCTGATCGCAACGGTTGCGCCGGGCGCCGAGTCGCTCAAGTCGCCCGAGAGCGCAAGTGTCAACGCGTCCTCATCCGCCGGTTGGACCTCCGCGACCGTAAGGATCTGAACCTCTACCTCGTGGAGAGCTGCCAGCACCAGCCGCGTTGCCGCCCGGGGCCGGCCGGCCAGCGGAAGAAGCAGCTCGGTTGCCCCGTCAAGCGACGGGAGTTGTCGCGCGATGAGCGGATCGCCGGCTTCCAGCAGGGTGAGCACCGGATGCCGGCGTTGGCCGTCGAGCCGCACGTGCACGTGCAGCCCACGCGCATGCCGTGTGAAGCGTGCTTCACAACGCACCGGCGTCAGCTCTTGCTCGTTGGTCCGGCGTCCGGCGACATGGACCGTGTCCCGGACGGTGACAGGCTCGCCTTGGTTCAGCGGCAGCTTCGCGACGAGTTCGTAGGGCCCCGGCGCCGTCGGACGCCACGTTTGGCTGCGTAAGCCGCTGACGGCAGGAAGCAGTTTCAGGTGGGTCAAGGGCGCGCCGTCGCGCCACACTTCGACCGTCGGACGCGCTCCTGCAGCGCGGCCGGTTGGGTCGAACCAGCCCACGGAGACGCGCAGTGGCTCTCCGACCCGAAGCACATCGGTGTCGCAGCGCAGCCACAGGTGCACCGGTTCAGGACCGATCAAAACTTCCGCTGAGCCCAGGCCAAAGCGATCGTCCCAGCCCGTGGCATCGACCCACACACCGACTGCCAGCGGACCGGGGGGCAAGTGGAAGTCGGAGAAAGGTTGCACGAACTCTCGCTTGCCTTCCGTGTCCAGCCGGAACTTGCGGCTGAACGCATGCGAGTACACCGGCTCCCGTTTCGGCTGCATGGTGGGGAGACGCACGGCCCGAAACCGCGCCACCGCCAGGGCTTCGAAGATCGCGGTCCCCCACGGGTACGCCGCCTCAATCTGCCCGACGACGCCCCGGTGGGCCGGGGGCAACCAGCGCGGCAGGTCGCAGCGCACGCGTAAGGACGTTGGATCCGTGCGAGTGACGTGCACGCTCGGGCGCGAAAAGACGTTTTCGAGCACGTGGCCATCGAGGCGCACGGCGACACGCAGGTGCTCGCCCGCCATGGACGGCGTGATCGGCAACCGGGCGGTGAACGTGCGGGCGCTGGATACGGCAGCGGTGGCCGTATTGAGCACGCGGTCAAGGGCATTGAGCAGCTCAAGTTCGACCGGTTTCGGCGGCCGGCCGGCGGTTCGATCGCTCGATCCACCCAGCAGCAGGCCGAACACATGCAGCTGCCCGCCGACGCGCGGTTGGGGCGGCCCGCCGATCAGCGCCACGGCCGGCTTATGTTGCGGATCGCCGGCGCCGGTCGGCAGCGTGCCGTGGCACAGCGTGACTTGCTCGCCGGCCTGCACCAGGCAGACCCAGCGTTTGTCGCGCAGCAGGCGCGCCTCGGGTGGGAGCGCGAAGACCGCCACGCCCGCAGTGAATGGCGGTCGCGCCGGCACGAACGAACCGTGCATCCAGAACCGCGCCTGCGGCTCGGCCTCCCCCGCACCGGCAAGGACTTGCCCCACGCGCGTCGCCCAGATCGCGACCCGCCGCCGACCAATGAACACGGTTGCGCGCAAATTGCCGACAAGCACCAGCCGTTTGGAAATCACTGTGCGTCCGGCGCCATCCGCCGACCGGACCGACGCCACCAAGGCACCGGCGGGTGCTTCGAACGTCAGGGGCTCGTCGAGTGTCTCCGCACGCCACCAGTCGTGCTCTGCCGTGACTCCCGTGCTGAGGTTGCGGACCGCGACCAGCGCGCCGCTGGTTGGCAAAGCCGCCTCGGCGAAGCGACCTTGTCGCCGCTCCAGCCAACTTGCCAGGTCCACTCGCCGCACCTCGAACTCGATCGCAGCGAGATTACGCACTCCGAGTTTGACAGCGACGCGCTCGCCAGCCGCCACCTGGGCAGGCACCTCCAGATCCAGTTGCGGCCGCTGGATCGCGCTGCGACGTTGCTCGGCCAGGCGCGAGAGCTCGCCCAGCCGGGCTGCCTGGACGCGCGCGTACAGACGGGCGGCGTCCGACCAGCGCCGCGCTGCTTCGTAACGCTCGGCGAGCGTGAGACACGCCTGTGCGATCGTTGTCGTGGTCTCTTCGCGGCGCGCAAGGTCTTCCAGCAACGCCAAGCCCTCCGCAGCACTTTCCTCGATCTCCACCAAGTGCCGGGCCAGGACCAAATCGATGCGGGCCAGGTAGGTGTCGGAACCGGGCAGCGCCGCGACGCGTTCGCGCAGCGCGCGGATACGCTCCTGGCGGATACGGTCGGCCGCGGCGCGGTTTTCCGGCCGCGGAATCTCCAGGTCCGGAACGGTCAGTTCCCATTCGCCATGCCGTGCCCACGCCTCCGCCAGCGCGACGCATGCTTCGGCCAGACGATTGGGTTGCCCGCGGTCGGCGAACGCTCTGGCAGCCTGATTGAGGTGGTGCAACGCCGTCGCGGTTTCGTTCAGTGCCGTCTGGGCGAGGCCGTACGCGAGCTGACATTCCGGGCGGGTCAGCAACGAGGCGTCCTCCTCGGCCAGTTGCGACAACTGTGCCCGCCCACTGAGCCGGTCGGCCCGGCCGGGCAGGCGCATCGTGGCCATGGCCGCCAGGGCAGCGGCCTGACGGTGCAAACGCTGGTCGCGCGTGCCCGCGCTCAACTGCTGACAGGCGCGTTGTACTTCGAGGAACTCGCCGGCGTAGTAAAGCTCAAATGCCTCGCCCAGCTCCGCCGGCCAGGGCGGTGGTGGGAGACGGCCAGCACGTTGGGCCGCCAGCGGTGCGGTTCCCAGCGTCGCGACCACCAAGGCCGCTAGCAGCACCTGCCACCCTGCGCCCGCTGCCGCGGCGCGCAAAGAGGCACGGGTGGCCCATGGCTTCAGCCGTGGGGGACGCGAATCGAATCGAGATTCGAGTTCCCCGCCTCTGAAGAGGTGGGCCACCCGACTCATGAAATCCAGGTGGCACGGGCATCTTGCCCATGTCCTCAGCGGTGAGACGCTGGTGGCCAGGGATGTAGCAGGCTCTCTTGGTTGTGAAAACAGCCTTTTCATCGCCGGTTCCGATGGTCGATGGTCGCACCAGACATTGTACGCCACCCTGGAAGTCGTAGCGTCGGACCTCCCATTCTGCCGCCATCCTCCGCTTCATTTCGCACACGCACGGGACTGTGAGGTTTGCCGTTGCCGCTTTTCAGGCCACATTCCTTCGACAGCGAGTCAACGGGAGCGCACGAAGCGCTCGCGCGGGATACCTGCGTTAGCGAGGACCGGTTCAATATCGGTAAGGAAGCGTCGTGCGTCGGTGTAATACCCGGCCGTCGGCCGCAGGCTCGGCAGGCGCTGTTTCCAGTAGGCGTTGAAACCCCGCATCAGCACTTCGCGCAAATACTTCGCGAGCATGCTGGCCAGCGCTACAGGGAGATGCCGCTCGTCCGCGTCGACGCCAAACTCGATGAACCAGTCGTTGTCGGCGGATGCCAAGCGGTAGCGGCTGCAATTCTCCGAGACCTCCACGATGTGCAGATGGCGCTGCGGAAACGCCGCCGCCAGCAGTTGGCGGTAGTCGCGACGGCCACCGAGCCGATCGGCGCGCACAAGCAGGTCCTGGTGGCTGGCGCGCCGGGCGGCGGATTGAATCAGCCGCAGTACCTGCTCGAGCAGCAGGGCGGCCTTGTTGCGCGTTGCGGCCACGCGTCGGTTGAAGCGGTCTCCGGTTACCACCTCGGCCAGCAAGCCGCAACACACCACCCCCGCTTCGATCATGCTCTGCTGCAGCCGCTGAGCGACGGCCTCGTATTTGGATTGCGCGCGGTCGATCGGCAGCGGCAGACTCAGGTCACGGTACCAGGGAAGCTCGTCGTCCTGATGGAGCCGCGCGCCGAGCTGCGCCAGCAGACTGTCGAGCGTCGGGCAGTCCAGGCCGGCCGCGCTTGCAAACGCCAGCACGGGGCGTTCGAGCGTACTCAATCCCTTCTTGCGGTTATAGACCACCTTGGAGTCGTTC
>JBHHZX010000279.1:0-5388 GCA_046758265.1 Phycisphaerae bacterium | reverse complement strand
TAATGGTGCGAGACCTCGCGAGGAGTGCTCGCATGCCCGAAACAGATATGCCGCCGATTTCGCAGTTGAAGGGCCGACCGCTCGGACGCATTCTCATCAAAATGGGCAAGGTTACGCGTGCCCAGGTTTCCGAAGCGCTCGATCTCCAAAAAAAGAAGCGCGGCCCCCTTGGCCAGCTCCTGACCGAGCTCGGTTTCGTCGAAGAGAAAGACGTGCACCTGGCCCTGGCCGCCCAGGTCGGGATGGCGTCGATCACGCTGGACAACATCGACATCGAGCAGAGCGTGATCGATTTGGTGCCCTCGCAGATGGCGCACTCCTACCAGATCGTGCCAACCGACTACGACCGGGAGACGAACACGCTCGGCGTCGCCCTCGCCAGCCCGGACAACTTCCACGCCACCGACGACCTCAAGACCTTGATGGGGTTCAACGTGGTGGCGCGGATCACCACGCAGGGGGACATGAGCGAGGCCCTCAACCGCTTCTACCCTGAAGAGGAGGCCGAAACCATCAACGAGCTGATTGCCGAGATCGGCGAGGACAGCGAGCTGGCCAAGTTCGAGGGGCGCGGCGAGAGCATCGACCTCGACGACCTCCGGGAGATGGCCCAGAGCAACCCGGTCAAGAAGCTCGTCAACCTCGTGCTGCTCCAGGCGATCCGGGACGCGGCTTCCGACGTCCACTTCGAGCCGTTCGAAGACGAGTACAAGATGCGCTACCGCATCGACGGTGTCCTGTTCGAAATGGTCCCGCCGCCGACGTACGTCGCCATGGCCATCGCCTCGCGTATCAAGGTTATGGCCAATCTCGACATCGCCGAGCGCCGCGTCCCCCAGGACGGCCGGATCGAGCTGCTGGTCGAGGGTCGCCCGGTGGACCTGCGTGTCAGCGTGCTGCCGACGATGTTCGGCGAAAGCGTCGTGCTGCGGGTGCTCGATCGGACACAGGTCAACCTTGATCTTGAGCAGCTTGGCTTCCGCGAGGAAGAGCTGACCACGGTCCGGCAACTGATCAGGAAGCCCTACGGGATTGTCATCGTGACCGGTCCCACCGGTTGCGGGAAAACGACCACGCTCTATTCGGCGCTGAACGAACTGAACTCGCCGGAGGTCAAGATTCTAACGACCGAGGACCCGGTCGAGTACGACCTCGACGGGATGGTCCAGGTTCAAATCAAGACTGATATTGGGCTCACATTCGCGCGTTGCCTGCGCCATTTTCTCCGTCAAGATCCCGACATCATCCTGGTGGGGGAGGTTCGAGACCTGGAAACGGCGCAAATTGCTGTGCAGGCCTCACTTACGGGTCACCTGGTCTTCTCGACGCTACACACCAACGACGCCCCAAGCTCGATCGCGCGGCTGCTCGACCTGGGGCTCGAACCGTTTCTCGTGACCGCGACGCTCGAAGCCATTGTTGCACAAAGACTTGTGAGAAGAATCTGCTTGAACTGCAAGGAGCAATACGAGCCGAGCGAGGCCCAGTTGATGGAATTGAATCTGCTGCCCGAAGACGTGGCCGGCCGCGCTCTTTTCTACGGCAAGGGCTGTGAGTACTGCAACAACACGGGGTACAGAGGGCGCCAGGCGCTGTTCGAGCTGATGCTGTTGGACGACGAGCAGCGCGAGCTGGTGATGAGGAACGCGTCGACCGCCGTCTTGCGGGCTGAGGCGCGCAAGCGGGGGATGCGGACCCTGCGTGAGGTGGGGTTACTGGCGATTTACGATGGGGTTACGACCATCGACGAGGTCGTTCGCGAGACGCTCGGCGAGGACTCGGACTAGGTTCGTCCGGCCGGGAAGCGGCTGCATTTCGGAGGTGTACCCAAGCGGCTGAATCGCCTCGGCAGCCCGGCCGGAGAGGAAGGCCCCGCGATCGTGACAGGCCCCGGTTGTCGTGCCACCTGGGGCCGGGAATAATGCTGGTGATTTGCGGGCGGCTGTGCGCGCTCCATTTGTCCGGGCAGCGCGTGCGGGATCGAGAGCAGCGGCGGGAGGCAGTCATATGGCGGTATTCACGTATCAGGCGCTAAACTCTTCGGGCCAAGAGGTTAAGGACGAAATCGAGGCCCCCACCAAGGAGGAGGCGGTCGCCAAGGTCCGCAGTCTCGGCTACTTCCCGACCAAGGTCGTCGAGAAGGCCGGCAAAAAGAAGCTGGCCGCGAAAAGGGGAGTGGCCGGCAGGAAGCGCAAAGCGGCCGGCACCGGCCTCGGCTGGGTTTCCACCAAGTCGCTCACGCAGTTCACCCGCCAGTTGTCCACGTTGCAGGACGCCGGCCTGCCCATCCTGCGCAGCATCAAGATTCTCGAGCAGCAGCAGAAGCCCGGCATGCTCAAGAACTCCCTCAAGCAGGTTGGCGAGGATGTCGAGGGCGGGGCCACGCTCTCCGAAGCCATGGCCCGCCACCCCAAGGTCTTCAACCGGCTGTACTCCAACATGGTGGCCGCCGGCGAGGCCGGTGGCGTCCTGGACATCATTCTGCAACGTCTGGCCGAGTTCCTCGAGAAAGCCCAGAAGCTCAAGAGCAAAGTGATCGGTGCCATGATCTACCCGGCCGTGGTGATCTGCATCGCCGCGACGATCACCTTGTTGATCGTGATCTATCTGGTGCCGAAGTTCCGCGACATCTTCATCGATTTCGGCGTCACGGATATGCCCAGGATGACGGAGATTCTGATCAGCATTTCCAATTGGCTGATCAGCGGTAACCCGCCGGGCTGGATGGTCATTATCTTCGCACCGCTGATCGTGTACGCGGTATACAAGCTGATTCGTCAGGCGTACGTCGGTCGCTACGTGCTGGACACGATCACTCTAAAAATCCCGATCATGGGCCAGATCGCCTCCAAGTCCGGCATCGCCCGGTTTACGCGCACGCTGGGTACGCTGATCGCGGCCGGCGTGCCGATCCTGGAAGCACTCAGGATTACCCGGGAAACGACCGGCAACGAGGTCTACGCCAGCATGCTCGGCAAGGTGCACGACTCGATTCGCGAGGGCGACTCGTTTGCCAACCCGCTGCGGGCCTCGAAGTGCGTGGACGGGATCGTCGTGAACATGGTTGACGTCGGCGAGGAGACCGGCGAGCTGGACAAGATGCTCTACAAGGTGGCGGACAACTACGACGACGAGGTGGACACGCTGGTGGCCTCGCTGGTCAGCCTGCTCGAGCCCATCCTGGTCGTCGTGCTGGGTAGCATCGTCGGCTTCATCGTGATCTCGCTGTATCTGCCGATGATCCACCTGATTCAGAGCATGACACGGTAACGCGGCTTCGGCGGCGACTGACGAACAAGAGGTGCATTCATGAACACTGTACCGTCGCGCAGCCGGCCGGGCTTCACGCTGGTCGAGCTGATGACCGTGATCGCGATCATCATGTTGCTGATCGGGATCCTGATCCCGGCGCTCTCCGCCGCGCGTCGGCAAGCCAAGCAGGCCTCCACGGCGGGGCTGCTCAACTCGCTCGGCAGCGGCTGCGAGATGTTCCAAGGCGACTTCAAGCGCTACCCGCAGTCGCGCGGACCGAACCCGTTCGAGGGCGACGATCCCGACATCCTGCTGATGGGCGCCCAGTGGCTGGCCGTGCAACTGGTCGGTCCCGACGGCCGCGGGTTCGTCAACCCGGTGATCCAAAACGACGCGGACCGCGACGGGGACATCGACAGCGTCGATTGGCACGACTGGTACGCGCTGCCCGACGACATGATCGACCCGGACCGCGAGTACACGCGGATGGGACCCTATGCCGACGTCGACGCCAAGAATCTGCGCACCGTGGAAACCTTCGCGATCGACAATCCCGACATCCCCGCCCCGCCCGAGATGCTGGCAGGCGACGCCGCCGCGTGGGGCAACAGCCGCGTCCCGTTCTTCGTGGACGCCTTCGGCTACCCCGTGCTTTACTATGCGGCGACGCCGAAAGTCGATGCGCCGTTCACCACCGACACGCCGGGGAGCGGTTTTGTCGTCGGGCGCTACGATCAGGCTGACAACGGCTACTTCACCGGTTCGGCCGGCGACGATGGGCGTTGGCCCGCCCCCGGAGCGGGTTGGGACCTGGCCGGGGCCGGGATCACTGGCTCCTTTGCGCATCCGCTCGGCGAGTTCGGGTATGTCGCCGATCAGACCGAGTTCCCGGACCCCAAGACCTTCGCGGTGTTCGTCATCGACAGCAATATCTTCGAGAACACGGCGCGGGGCACCAGCGGCGGACTGATATGGCCGTATCGGCCCGACTCCTTCCTGCTGATCTCACCCGGCGAAGACGCCTTGTTCGGCACCGGAGACGACGTCACCAACTTCAACACTGGTAGGTAGCATGCTCGGCCGTGGCCGGTCGGGGCGCTGCTCCCGTCGGCGACAGGAGACGCCAGGAATGGAACGCACATCATTGAGAAAAGATACGCGTCGGACCGCGGCCGGCGGCTTCTCGCTCGTCGAGTTGCTGACCGTCATCGCCATCATCGTGCTGCTGATCGGGATCCTCGTGCCGGCGGTGAACTCGGTCCGCAGGAGCGCCAAAAACACGGCCACACAGGCGTTGATTGGCACGCTCTCAACCGGCCTGGAAACCTTCCGGGCCGACCAGCAGCTCGGCGGGCGCTACCCGCCATCGGTATCGGACATGCCGGCCAGTGGTGGCAGTCTTGCTCCGTATGAGGTACGAAGCCCGTACAGCAATCTGGAGAATCCGCCGGACGACGTGTTCGAGATTTCAGGCGCTGGTCTGCTGGCCTGGGCGTTGGCCGGCGCCGACCTGCTCGGTACGCCCGGCTTCCGCACGTTCCGCGATACAAGCTCGTATTGGTCTGAGGATACCGACGACGACGCGGACGGGGCATATGAGCTTGACGACAACTGGCAGCCGCGGCAGCCGCGCGTGGCGCCGTTCGTCGATTTGAGCAAGGTCGAGGTGACGAGTTGGAACCCGCAAGTTGAAACGGATGGCGGCCTCGGCAGCTTCGAGCTGCCCCTTGAAAGAGAGGCCAGCGAGGCCCTTGGGCTTCAGCCCGCACGACGCAATTACCCCGTCTTCCTCGACCCGTTCGGTGGGCCTATCCTGTATTGGCGAGCCGATCCGGCGGGGCAGAGATTGGCGGATCGCTCCAGTCACAACACGAGCGGGGTCAATCGCGGCGTCTATCATTTCCTCGACAACGGGGCGCTGCTCCGGTCCGACGTTGGTGGCGGCCCCGGTACCCGCCAGCCACCGATCGTGCTGCGCGCAGCCAATCCGGACAACCCGCACCGGGTTTTTTACATCGAGTCCATCGGCGGCCCCCCAACGCAGGACCAGGCAGGTTTCTGGCTTTACATTCAGAATAAGAAGATTCAGGCCAGGCTCACACCGCACAATCCCAAAACCTATTTGCTCATCGGCGC
>JBHHZX010000278.1:0-5533 GCA_046758265.1 Phycisphaerae bacterium | reverse complement strand
CGCGGCGCCTTCGCGCCGCGTCCGTGCCAGGAGACCTGCGCGCCATCGATTGATTCGCGCCGGATGTGGATGTATTCCAGTCATCCTGATTGTACACCCGCAGTCAAGAGCCGCGCGCACTCTCTGCACGACCAGATGTCCGGTCTGCTCGAAGCGGTTGGGCCGGCACGATTTGCGCCTGCTTAACCCCTGCCGGCGTTTCATCTACACTAATCGGCCGCGGGGTGCACCCGCCGGCGATTTCGCCGAAACATGGACCGCAAATCATGCTCGATACCACCTCCCTCCTCGGCATCGATGTCGGCACCACCGGCAGCAAGGCCCTGCTGATCGACGTTTCCGGCCACCTCGTCGCAGAAACAACCACCGAATACCCGATGTCCACGCCCAGGCCGCTCTGGGCGGAGCAAGATCCCACGCAGTGGTGGTCCGCGACTGCCGCCAGCATTCGGCGGGTGCTCGAGCAGAGCGGGGCCGACCCCGAGCAAATCGCCGGCCTCGGACTGACCGGCCAGATGCACGGCCTCGTCCTGCTCGACGGCAAAGGCGATGTGCTGCGCCCCTGCATCATGTGGAACGACCAGCGCACCGGCGAGCAGTGCACCGCCATCACCGAGCGCGTCGGGACAAAGAGGCTGCTCGAACTGACTGGTAACCCCGTCCTCCCCGGCTTTACCGCTCCCAAGCTTGTCTGGGTCCGCGAAAACGAGCCGGAAACCTACCGAAAAACGACGCACGTGCTCCTGCCAAAGGACTACGTTCGCTACCGGCTGACCGGGGAATTCTTCAGCGAGGTCTCTGACGCCTCCGGCACATCGATGTTCGACGTCGGCCGGCGGCAATGGTCTGACGAAATGCTCGCCGCCCTCGACGTCCCGCGCGAATGGCTGCCCGAGGTCACCGAATCACCCGTCGCCAGCGCGAAGGTCAACGCCGCGGCCGCAAAGGATGCCGGTCTCAGCGCCGGCACGCCCGTGGTCGGCGGCGGGGGCGACCAAGCCGCCCAGGCCATCGGTTCCGGCATCGTCAACGAGGGACTAGTGTCGGTTACGCTGGGAACGTCCGGCGTCGTCTTCGCCGCCTCCGATTCCTACCGCATCGAGCCGCAGGGACGCTTGCACGCCTTCTGCCACGCCGTCCCTGGCAAGTGGCACCTCATGGGCGTGATGCTTTCGGCCGCCGGCAGTTTCCGTTGGTATCGCGACACGCTTGGCGACACGGAAGTCGCCCGCGCCAAGCAAGAGAATTGCGACCCTTACGACCTGCTCACTACCTCCGCCGCCTCAGTCAAACCCGGCTGCGAGGGGCTGTTATTCTTACCGTACCTGACCGGCGAGCGCACACCGCACCCCGACCCGAACGCTCGCGGCGTCTTCTTCGGGTTGACGCTGCGGCACACCAAGGCCCACCTGACGCGGGCCGTGCTTGAGGGCGTCACGTACGGCCTGCGTGATTCGCTTGAGCTGATGCGAAACCTCGGAATCTCCATCGCTCAGGTCCGCGCCTCCGGCGGCGGGGCGCGCAGCCAGCTCTGGCGGCAAATCCTCGCCGACGTCTTCGGCATCGAAATCGTTACCCTCAACGTCACGCAAGGTGCCGCCTACGGTGCGGCCCTGCTGGCCGGCGTCGGTGTCGGGGCCTACCGCGATGTCGCTGCCGCGTGTGAACAGGTGATTACCGTGATCGGGCGCACTCAGTCAGGGCCCGCGGCTGCTGTCTATGCCGCCTACTACCCACGCTACCGCGCCCTCTACCCCGCCCTGGCCGGAGAGTTCGCCGCCATAACCGAGGTCGTCCGCAAGGGCTAAAAAACCCCCGGTTCTGGCAGCCACCGGCGAATCGGTTGATTGCCGGGCAAGCGGGTCCCTATGATGAGCGCGGGTAAGCGACACAGGCACTCAGCCGGCTGTTTTCGCCCACCGATGAAACAATCAGACGGGATCCTGCTCAGAGACAAAGAAGAAAATGAACCGTCGGCCGCATTGGCTTCTGAGAGAACCCAAGACAAGCTTGGGTGGTACCGGCGTCTCGCCGGTGCGAACACCGGCAAGATGCCCGTGCCACCCGGGTTTGATACGGGCGCTAATCCTCCCGTTGGCGTACCTGCCGCTCCTCGCCAGCTGTGACGACGGTGCACCGCAGGGGCAGTCCGCGGCGGCGCCCGCCGCAAAGCCCAACATCCTCTTGGTCGTCTGGGACACTGTCCGCACCGACCGCCTCAGTCTCTACGGGCACGGCCGACTGACAACCCCCTACCTCGATGAGTGGGCCAAGGAGGCACGTGTCTTTGAAAACTGCCTCTCCGTCGGCAGCAACACCGTCCCCTCGCACGCCGCCATGTTCACCGGTCTGTTCGCAGCCGAGCATGGCGTGACGAACGAGCAGCCATACTTGGCCGAACAGTTTGAAACGCTCGCCGAACTCCTGCACGCCGCGGGCTACAGCACCTATCTGTTCTCCGAAAACCCGCACATCTGTGCTCGCAACAACTTCACGCAGGGCTTCGATGTCGCCGAGCACCCCTGGAGCCCACAGTATCAGGCCGAGGCCATCCGTCTCACGCGGCGCAAGCTCGATGCGGCCGACTTGAGCAGCGAGCTGCCGGAAGACTTCAAGCAGCGCAGACTCACACAGTGGAGCATCAAAGCCGCCGGCAGACTTGCCCAGCAGGGCGCCCTCAATTGGCTGTCGCAGCAGGACCGCGACCGCCCGTTCTTCATCTTTCTGAACTACATGGAGGCCCACCGACCGCTGATCCCGCCGCGCCGATATCGCCGCCCAATCATGACGCCTGACGAAGTTGAGGCTTCCTATCGCGTCGATCGGCGATGGGAGTCAACGTGGTCCTACGTGTTCCGCCTGCACGAGTATACGCCGGCAGAACTCGAGCTTACCCGCGCGACCTACGACGCCGCGCTGCTCGAACTCGACCACCTCTTCCACAACCTGCTCGAAGGCCTCCGGACCGGAGGCTACCTGGAGAAGACGCTTGTAGTGCTGGTCTCCGATCACGGCGAGCACCTCGGCGAGCACCACATGTTCGACCATCAGTATTCCGTGTACGAACCGCTGGTGCGGATACCATTGGTGGTGCATTACCCCACGCGCCTCGCGCCGGGGCGTGAGCAGCGGCCGGTCATGAATCTCGATCTGTTCCCCACGCTCCTCGAACTGGCCGGCATCCACCCACCCGTCAAGTCCAAGGCTGTCAGCCTGCTGCGTCCGCTGGAAAAGCGACTGCGCATGAGTGAGTATCCGGCGATCATGCGAGAAGCGTTTGAACGCGAGCGGGAGCTCTACCCCGACTTCGACTCGACGCCGTGGAACCGAACCCTGCGGGCGTACTACGACGAGCCCCACAAGTTCATCGAGGCCTCCGACGGGCACCACGAGCTGTACAACCTAGACGACGACCCCGGCGAGCTGCGAAACCTGCTTGATGAACAACCACAACTCTCCCTACGCCTCGCTGCCGATTTACAGCACTACGTTCGTTCTCTGAAAAAGATCACGACGACACAGCCACAGCGGCCGTCACCCCCCATGGACGAGGCGCACCAGCGACGGCTCGAGGCCCTCGGCTATCTCAGCACCCCGCAGGACACCAACGAAGAGGGGGATTCCAAGCGTCCTGAGCAGAACGACGAGAAACCCTGAGACGAGCCTGCGGCACCGACGATCAGCACCCGGAGCGCCAGCGACGGGCTTTCTCTTCACTTGGCGCCCTAATGAAATCCCTCGCCCGCGCTCGCGGCCCCGACCAACGCGTCAATCGCAGACGGTGCCGTAGTGCGCCAGCAACGCCGCCAGGTCGTCCAGGTCCACGTCGCCGTCGCCGTCGAGGTCGCCGTCCTCTAGCTCGGCTTCCTCCGTCACGCCGTAGTTTGACAGCAGCGTCGCCAGGTCGCTCAGGTCAACCTGTCCGTCGCCGTTGAGGTCCCCGACGCACGATACGTAGACAAGATTCACCGTCGCCACGTTGGACGAGCCGACGGCACTGCTGACCTGGAACGTGAACGAATCCGTCCCTTCCGTCAGCGGCTCCGGCCGCATCAACCGGTACGGTCCCGTCCCCGCAGCCACCGTCGCCTGAACCGGCTCCGAAAGAAGCTCGTAAGTCAGCGGCGCAAGAGCATCGTCAAACGTCGCCGGTAGCTCGACCACGAACGGGACATTGCCCAACACGTGCTTGGTGTAGTCGAACGCCACCGGTGGCTGGCCGCTCGGCGTGCCGCCGGAATACGCAATCTCAAGCGCAACGGGTTCGCTGCGGACCTTCTCCCCGTCGGCGAATAGCGCCTCGGCCTGCACGCGAACCGGCCCCGCGCCCAGCGTCAGACCGTACACGGTGAGCTGGGCCGACGCACCCGCCGCCGCCGCGACCGCGCGCCCGTTGTGCAGCAGTCGCACTTCCGTCGCGCCACTGCCGACTGACCCCAAATCTGCGCCGAACGCGGTCGTCCAGTCGCCGGTGGTGGGCGTAACTTCAAGCGTCGCCGCCCGCCCGCGGTTGTCCGTCGTCAGGCTCCCCACCCACCGGCCCGTGAACCGCTGATCGGTATCATCGAACGCCAGCACGCGAAGATCATGCCATCCGTCGGAAAGCTCGCTCGTGTCCACCGCGAACTGCTCTCCCGGCGCGATCGAGCTGTGCAGCACGCCGTCGATCAACAAGTCGAACCGGGCAATCTCGGCCGTCGGATGCGTCGTCGTCGCCGTCGGCGTCAGCACGATCGCCCCAGAGACGGGACCAGTTGGCGCGTCGGCAACCTCCACGTCCGGCAGGTACGCGAACGGCCGGGTCAGTGGATCGCCGTAGAGCAACCCTTGAAACGGAAGGTAATCCACGCTGCGCATCACCGCCTCGCCCAGCGAAAGCCCCTGGAAATAGTAGATGTGGGCGCGGGCGTGCGGAAACTTGCCCGGATAATTGCACGGCTCCTCGACGGTGCCCCACGACCCGCCGGCGCCTTTCGTAATCCACTCGGACATCTTCGTCTGCGAGGAACTGTCAAAATGCCCGGCGAAACTGGTCAGGTGGTCGCAGAACGCGCCGGGCAGAATCGTCATGTCGGCGCCTGCGATGTCCGGTGACGCCCACCCCGTCATAATCCCCAGACAGTCGTGCCGCCCGAGCGGCAGAACGGCAAACAGGTGCTCGGCATTGCCGCCCAAGCCAATGATGATGTCAACGGCGGTCGGATAGTAGAAGTCGCGCGGCCCGCTGCGCAACTCATCCGTCGTCTCCATGAAATAGAACGTGCCCGCCGGATGCGTGCCATCGACCGCCACGCTCCGGTCGATCATCGTGATGATCTCGTCGACCGTGTTGCCGTTCTCGCCGGTGTAGCCCAAATACGCCCCGAGGAAGTAATAATGGCCGGTGCCGGTCTGGCTCGGGTAGCCGTGCTTCCAGAGGATCTCACTGTCGAACGCGAGCGGAACATTGTCGGGGCTCTCGTAGTGGTTCAGCCGGATCGAGAGCATGTTTCCTGAGAGAATGCGGTCCTTCATGAACGTCAGCCCGTACGCC
>JBHHZX010000277.1:0-5557 GCA_046758265.1 Phycisphaerae bacterium | reverse complement strand
CGACGCTTCGCAAACCGCAGCGCCTCCGCGAACATCTTTTGCTGTGCGCGCACCGCCCGGCCGGGAAAGTGCGCCCAGCCGTCCTCGATGCCGACCTCGCAACCCCATTCGCCGCGGTCGAAGAACAGATCGGTGCCGAACAGGAAGTCCTTCGTGCTCATGGCGTGCGGCGACCACCAACGATGGGGCGAAATGGTCGTCATCAGCGGGCGGCCCATCTTCGCTTTCTTGTCGTCAATCGCGTAGGCACAGAACGGCTCGTGGTCGTAGACGTGGAACATCACAAGGTTGGCTTTCTGCCGGCTTATCCGCTCGAAAAACGTCTTGTAGTCCTGCGGGTTCCACGTCGTCGGGCTGTTGAGAAAATTGAGCCACGGTAGCGAGCCGCGGATCGCCAGCGCGGGTTCATAAACCGCTTCAAACGTGCGGGCTGTGAAGGCCGGATCGCGCGGCGGGGCGGTGTCCCCGCCGAGGTAGAACCCGAAGCCCCAGCTCTCGATCAGCGAGTACGCAGCCCAGAGCGTGCTTACCGGTGAGGCGCCGTGCGCGACGATCCGCAGCGGTGAGGCCGATTCGACGTAGATGACATGGTTCTGCGCCGGGTCGGGGCCACCGCTGGGTAAACGGTCGGACGGCCCCGTTCGTAGCAGGATCGCCGGGCGGTGTGGCAGGGGCCCGGAACGAATCTCCGGCAGCGTGCCGGTTCGCAGGTACGCATAGCGTTGCAGCTCAGTGGTCGCGAGATCGACCAGATGGTCAGCATGTGCGGGGCGGACAATGACCGCGTTACCCGGCGAGTATTCGGGAGCCGCAACCGCGACGGCATTCGCAGCGGAAAGCAGCGCAGACAGGCATGCAGCGTTCCGATATTTCCCGATCATGGGTTCGCCCCTTTCGAAAGAACGGTCCGCACAGCGGACCCTACAAACGTTCACCTCGCGCGGAACTGCGCATGTCGGGCCCCCGAGTTAACCCAGCACCTTTGCCAGTGTCTCGCCCAGCGTGGCCGGGCTGTCGCTGACGGCGATGCCGGCCTCGCGCAGGGCGGCGATCTTCGATTGCGCTGTCCCTTCGCCGCCGGAGATGATCGCGCCGGCGTGGCCCATGCGTTTGCCGGGCGGGGCGGTCTGACCGGCGATGAACGCCACCACCGGCTTGCTGATGTTGTCTTTGATGTGGGCGGCAGCCTGCTCTTCGTCGGTCCCGCCGATCTCGCCGATGATCATGATGGCGTGGGTGTCGGGGTCGGCTTCGAATAGGTCGAGCAGCTCGATGAAGTTCAGGCCCTTGACCGGGTCGCCGCCGATGCCGATGCAGGTCGTCTGGGCATAGCCGCGTTTGGTACACTGCCAGACCGCCTCGTAGGTCAACGTGCCGCTGCGCGAGATGACGCCGACGTTCTTGGTGCCCTTGGCGACGGGCTTGTGGATGTAGCCCGGCATGATGCCGATCTTGCACTCGCCGGGCGTGATGATGCCGGGGCAGTTCGGGCCGACCAGCTTGGTGCCCAGGTCGTCGAGGTACTTGCGGGCCTTGACCATGTCGAGCGTCGGGATGCCCTCGGTGATCAACACGCAGACCTTGATGCCGGCCTCGGCCGCTTCCATCGTCGCCGCGGCGGCGAACGCCGATGGAACGAAGATCATCGACGCGTCGGCCCCCGTCTCGGCTGCGGCTTCGCGAACGGTGTTGAAGACGGGCAGGCCGTGTTCGGACTTCGTGCCCCCTTTGCCGGGCGTGACACCGCCCACGACCTTCGTGCCGTATTCCAGGCACTGCTTGGTGTGAAAGGCGCCGGCCTTGCCGGTGATTCCCTGGCAGAGGATCCGCGTGTTCTTGTTCACCAGAATGCTCATGGTTTGGGTTCCCTCCGCTCTTGTTCAGACCATCAAGGCGACCGCCCGTTCGGAGCGTGCTTCGATCTCGGAGATCGGGCTTTATATCGCGCTGGCGTCTTCAGGGAAAGCGCGCCGAAAGCGGATGCGGACTGGGGCCGGCAACAAAGCGGTATGACGGAAAGGGTCGTGTCCAAAGCCAAGGAACCGTCGCATCAGCCGGTCGCGGCTCGTGCACTAGTACTCTGTCAACTATGAAATAAAGGGTGGCACGGGCGTCCCGCCCGTGTGACCTCGGGCGAGACGCCCGAGCCACCCGTCAATCGAGTGTTGACGTAGCACTAGGGCTTACTCCCCGCCGGCGCAGCCCCGCTGGGTGGTTCGAGCGTTTCGAGTCGCTCGACGATCTCCTCGTAACCCCTGGGAACCTCAATCTTGAAGACGCTGCCGCTGAAGCCCGTGTTGAGCTCGATCTTGTTGAACGTGATGGCGATGTAGGAGTTTACAGCGCCGGTGCCATCCTTTTTTCCGGCCACGACCTTGATCGGCAGGCCGGCGTGGTCGCCCGCCCGGGCTACCCAGAAATCGAGCGTTTTGTACGTCCGTCCGGTCTTCGTGTTCGGGCGCGGCGTGAGCTGAAGATGGTCGGTCGCGGGTGGGTCGTCTTCCCGCCCCGGAACGCGCTCGACCTCGAATTCCGCCAGAATGTCGGCTTTTTTCTGCCCGAACGGCAGCGGAAATGCGCCCTCGCCCAGCTTGTAGGGGTTGGAAGTCTCACCCGCGCGGCGGATTTCGCGGCGGGTGACCGTTTTGGTGCGTGATTGCAGCTCGACGTACCAGTGACCATCAAACAGGTGCTCTTCGTTGAGCTTCTGCTTGCGGTTGCCGACGATTTTCGTGTCGAAGTGCACCTTGAACTTGGCGACGGGCTGGTCCTCTTTGTACCAGATGGTGCCGAACTTGCGGTCGGCATCTTCCTGCTCCTCGACCACGTAGGTCAATTCCCACTTGACTTTCGCCCGCAGGTCGTGGACCTGGCGCCGCTCGAGCCGCGTGAGAATCTTGTCCACCCGCGAGTCGAGCTGCGGGGTAGCGGCCGGGCCTTCCTGCGCCGCTGCGCGCTGGGCGTAACCCGCGACGCCCGCCGCTACAGCGAGTATGATGCCCGCTGCGGTCTGCGGTCTGCGGTGGTCTGGCATGCGGTATCCTCCGTACCCAGGGGTCTGGTGCAGCCTGATTGTATAATTGATCTCGGCAGATGAAAGCCGGCCGTATTGTTTAGGAGCGGGCCTGGCTATCGCCGCACGTGTCGGTCGTCCATGACGCTAGTCTTAGACCTTCTGTACGGGCTGCTGGTTTGCCTGGGGTGGCCTTTTTTGCTCTACCGCCGGCTCAGGCGGGGTCCGGGCAGCCTGTCGCTGCGTGAGCGATTCGGGAAAGTCCCTTCGCGGCCCGTCTCCGCGCATTGTGTCTGGCTGCACGGCGTGTCACTGGGCGAGATCAACGCGACCAGAACGATCGTCGCGCAATTACGGCTCCACTCGCCGGAGACGGTGGTGGTGATCAGCAGTACGACGCAGACGGGGCTGGAACGGGCGCGGGCGCTCTATCCAAAGCATACCGTGTTTCGCTTCCCGCTCGATTTCTCGTTCATCATCCGCCGAGTGCTGCGCCGGATTCGTCCGTCGGCGATCGTGCTGATGGAGCTGGAGGTGTGGCCGAACCTGATCGAGGTGGCCTCGGCCTACGATATCCCGGTGATGATCGCCAACGGCCGGGTGACGGAAGACACGACCATGTGGTGGTTCAACCGACCATTTGTAGGCGCGTTGGCGCGGCGCATGTTCCGAAAGGTCCGCTGGGTCGGGGCCCAGGACGAGACCTATGCCCAACGGTTCGTGCAACTCGGCGTGCCGGCCGCGCGGGTCGAGGTGAGCGGTTCGGTCAAGTACGATGCGGCCGATATCGCCGACCG
The DNA here is from genome assembly GCA_046758265.1 of Phycisphaerae bacterium. GTDB lineage: Bacteria > Planctomycetota > Phycisphaerae > UBA1845 > Fen-1342 > JALSRY01. The sequence continues at coordinate 1,747 of JBHHZX010000277.1, read as the reverse complement.
GATCGAAGGCCAGGACCGGCTGGCGGAAGAAATGGCGATTGACCTCGGCCGGCCGCTGTGGGTTTGTGGGAGCACCGGGCCGGGCGAAGAGGCGCTCGTGTTGGACGCGTACGAGAGCGTTTTGCGCGAGGTGCCCGATTTGCAGTTGGCGATTATCCCACGCAAGCCGGAACGATTTGACGAGGTCGCCAACCTGGTCGTGGAACGGGGATATGCCTGCTTGCGGCGCAGCGGCCGGGCGCCCCTGGTGCCGTCGGATGTTCCGGAGCCGCGGCCGGTGTTTCTGGGCGACACGATGGGGGAACTGCGGAAATTCTACGCGTTGGCAACCGTCGTATTTGTCGGTCGCAGCTTGGTGCCGTTGGGCGGGTCCGACGTGATGGAGGCGGCCGGCCTGGCCAAGCCGGTGTTGGTCGGGCCGCACACCGAGAACTTTGCGCAGGCCGTGGAGCTGCTGCTTGCTGGCGGTGGGGGGCAGCGGGTGGAGTCGAGCGACGCGTTGGCGGCGGCCGTCACGGCGGCGCTGCGGGATTCGGCCCGACGCGGGCAGATGGGCCGCGCGGCGCGGGAAACGATCCTTGCACGCCGCGGTGCGACGGCCCGGACGGTGGCGCGGATTCTCGAGCTGGGAAGAACCAGCTAGCTGGCCCTCGAAGCACCGGCAGCGCCGGATCCCCGCGTCCGGGTGGCACGGGCATCTTGCCCGTGTTCGCACCGGCGGGACGCCGGTACTACTCAAGCTTTGGTTAGACACTGGTACTGCCAGGCTCGCCTTGTTCCTACTCCCCGTTTTCTGCCTGCTGCCGCTCTTTACTCCATTCGGACAACGTTACGAGGTCTCGCTCCCAGACGTGGGCAGCTATCCCGTCGAACGTGAGGATGCGGCTGTAGCTGTCTTTCTCGCCGAAGACCATCACTTTCGTGCCCGCTGGGAGAAAGCCGTCCGGAGGCTCCACCTGACGCGGCCCCTTGACGTAATAAGGTGTTTCCTGCCGGACGACGCGCAGGCAACCGGGCAGAAGCAGAAGGCCCGCCGCAATCAGCAACGTGGGTGCATGCTTCCACATCAAGGCCAGGGGTCGCAGGTTGAAAGCTCTCTTCGCGGTGAACATGAGCCCATCACTGGCTAGCTGTCCGTCGAAAAAGGGGGCCGGCCCCCAGCCGTCGGCCGAAACCCTCGGCCAATAAAGGTGTCCGGGAGGTGCCGGTCCCCTTCTTCAACGGACTCGTAGGTCACCAACCGCCGTCGAGATTTCGCCCATTCCGCTCGATATTCGTCCGCTCGGCCCCGTGGTCTCGTGCCGGTTTTCTCGCCAGTGCGTTTGGCTGATCGCTTCGCCTTGCCCGCTGGCGGCATGCTTTCTCGTCTGTGTGGTCGCCGTCCCTTGCCGCCTTCTTGTTTCGACTTTGCGGACCTGACGGCCTTGCGTAGCTGGCGGAGTTCACCCTCGGTCAGCCGCCGGCACGCCCCCACGGGCAGGCCCTTGATACGCAGCGGACCGATTTGAATGCGCTTGAGCATTTTCACCGCATGGTCGAGCCGGGCAAGCATTCGCCGGACCTGTCGGTTGCGGCCCTCGCGCAGCGTGATCCGTAGCACGCTCGACTGGCGGCTACGTTGCACGATCTCGACTTCCGACACCGTCGCCTTTCCGTCTGCCAGGTGCACACCCTTTTTCATTCTCGCCACGATGTCGCGGGAAACCTGCCCGCGTACCAGTGCGCGATATACCTTGGGTATGCCCAG
>JBHHZX010000276.1:0-5558 GCA_046758265.1 Phycisphaerae bacterium | reverse complement strand
GTGTGTTCACCGGTTGAAAACCGGTGCCACAGGGGTTATGGGATGGGCACTAAGGACGCGGTATGCCGGACAAGATTCGCGTAATCGTTCAGCGTCAGGACCAGCCGGACTCGCGCCCGTACACGCAGACGTTTGAAGTCGACTACCGATACCAGATGAACGTAATTTCCGTACTTCAGGAGATCGCGATCAATCCGGTGACGATCGAAGGCGAGCCGACCACGCCGGTCGTGTGGGACTGCAACTGCCTCGAAGAAGTCTGCGGTGCGTGCAGCATGGTGATCAACGGGCGTGTGCGGCAGGCGTGCTCGGCGCTGGTGGACAGTCTGCTGAAAGAGCAGCCCGCGATTGATCTCAAGCCGATGAGCAAGTTCCCGGTGATGCGCGACCTGTTCACCGATCGCTCGCGGATGTTCGAGGCGCTTAAAAAGGTCAAGGCCTGGATTCCGGTCGATGCCTACGGGCACATCGGCGCGGGGCCGGTCACTTCGCCTGAAATCCACGATCTTCGCTATCCGCTTTCACGCTGCATGACCTGCGGCTGCTGCCTCGAGGTCTGCCCGCAGATCAACGGAAGCAGCGAATTCATCGGTCCGCAGGCGATCGCACAGGCGGCGCTGTTCAACCTCCACCCCACCGGCAAGATGACCGCCGCTGCCCGGCTCGAACCTCTCATGGAACCCGGCGGCATCGCCGACTGCGGCAACGCCCAGAACTGTGTCAAGGTCTGCCCGAAGGAAGTGCCGTTGACCTGGGCGATCGGCAAGGTCGGGCGCGAGACAACCAAGCTGGCGATCGGGCGCTGGCTCGCAAAGTAATTCAGAATTCAGAATCGAGAATGGCGAATTGAAGGCCGCGAGGGCGATGCCGCTAATGCCCACGTACGAAGAAAACTGCTAAACTTCGTTTCTTGAGCCGATGATCGCTACGTTCGCCATACTCGCCGCTGCCGACCTGAGCTGGCTCAACGTGACATTTCACGTTGCGCTGTTGTTGTTTTTGGTGGTGCTGTCGGGCACGTTCTCCGGCAGCGAAACGGTGCTCTTCGCACTGACACCCGCGCAGCTCCAACACCAGGCCGCCAGCAGCAACCCGTTTCGTCGCCTGGCGGCGCGGCTCATGAAGCAGCCGAAACGCACGTTGACCACGATTCTGGTCGGCAACACCGCCGTCAACGTACTGCTGTTCGCGACGTCCTACGTACTGTTCCGCAACCTGGTTGCACAAGCCGGGGTGTGGATCACGCCGATGGCAGGTGTCGCCAGCGTGCTGCTGGTGGTGGTGGGCGGCGAAGTGGTGCCCAAGGTGCTGGGCGTGACGCTGGCGCCGCGGCTGGCGCCGTTCTCGGCCACGGTGGTGCACTTCTCCGGCTACGTGCTGGGACCGCTCGGCCGGCTGCTTGACATCGTGGTCGTCGAGCCGCTGACACGGCTGATCTTCGGGCGGCCCGGGCACGGCGTCTCGACGGAAAGCGAGCTGACCAGTGCCGAACTTAAAACGCTACTTGTAATGAGCCGGCGGCGTGGCCTGATCAACCGCATCGAAGACGCCTACCTGCGCGAAGTGATCAACCTGAGCGAGATCCGCGCGCGCGACGTCATGGTCCCGCGCGTCGAAGTGCAGATGTTCGATGTGAACGGTCCACCCGAGGAACTGCGCGACCTGATGCGCACCACGCACTTGACCAAGATCCCCGTCTATGACGGCGCGATCGACAACGTCGTCGGCCTCGTCTATGCCAAGGTCCTCTTCTTCGAGCCGGACAAGCCGCTGCGCGACCTGGTGACGCCCGTCCGTTTCGTGCCGGAACTGATCACCGGCGAACAGCTCTTGAAGCACTTTCGAAAAACCAAATCGCAGATCGCGATCGCCGTCGATGAATTTGGCGGCATGGCCGGCCTCGTTACGCTCGAAGACGTGCTTGAGGAAATCGTCGGCGAGATTCACGATCCGGAAGATGAACAGGCCGAACCGGAAATCGTCCAGCTTTCCGAAACGGAGTACGAAATCAGCGGCCGGCTCAGTGTGCTCTACTGGGTTGAGACGTTCGGCATTGGCGGATTGACCGATCGGGTGGCCACTGTGGCCGGGCTCGTGACGGCACGGCTGGGAAGGCCGGCCCAGGTGGGCGAGAGCATCCGCATCGGTAACGTCGAGCTCGGTGTAATCGCGGTCAGTGGTCGCCGCATACAGCGCCTGCGGCTGACCCTTTTGGGTAAATCGGCGGCTGACAGCGGAGGCGTTTCGTCATGATCGCGTCCGGGCTGGTGATCGGTGCGATCGTCGCGGTGACGCTGAGCGCCTTTTTCTCCGGTACGGAGACCGGCATCTACTGCCTCAACCGCGTGCGGCTTAACGTACGTGCCGGCCAGAACGAGACGGGGGCCCGACGGCTCACCTCGCTCTTGGAACGTCCCCAAGACCTGGTCATCACAACGCTGCTGGGCACGAACGTGGCGGACTACCTGGCCACGGTGTGCGTGATGGCCCTGCTGCTCCACTACGCCGTTTCGCAGAGCCTGTCCGAAGTCTACGCCACGGCGATCGTCACGCCGCTGATCCTGGTTTTCGGTGGGGTAATCCCGAAGGACTGGTTTCAGCGGGAGAGCAATCGGCTGATGTATGCCCTGGCGCTGCCGCTGACATGGTGTCGGCGGGTGGCGTGCGGGACCGGGCTGGTCGGGATGCTGGGGGGGCTGACGCGCTACCTGATTCGGCGAGTCGATCCGCAGCGCGCGGGGGCGGAGGAAGAATTGCTGCCGCGGGCCCGCATTCGCCGCCTGCTCAGTGAGGCGGCTGCCGGCGGCGGGCTGAGCGCCTTTCAACGGGATACGCTCGAGCGGGTCATGGAGATCTCGCGGGTGCGTGTGGTCGATGTGATGGTCCCGCGTCAGCGGGCGGCGATCGTACCGATCGACACCCCGCGGGCTGAGCTGCTGAGGATCGCGCGGATGGCACATTTCTCGCGGCTACCGGTCTACCGCGACGATCCGCGCCGGATCGTCGGAATTGTCAACGTCTATCACGTACTGACCGACGACGAGCAGAAGCCGATCGGCGCTCATGTCCAGGAGGCCACCTTTCTGCACGCGACCGAGACCGTCCCCGCCGCTCTGCTGAAAATGCAGCAGGCCCGGCAGGTGATGGCGATCGTGACCGATCGGGCGGGCAACTGCCTCGGGCTGTTCACCATGAAGGACCTGGTCGAAGAGATCGTTGGCGAGTTGGAAGCGTGGTAGCGCCACGGCTTGGCGGCATTGGAGATTAACCACTACAATAACTGTTTTGCGGGGTGTAGCTCAGTCTGGTGAGAGCGCGTGGTTTGGGACCACGAGGTCGCTGGTTCAAATCCAGTCACCCCGAGTCTTCTCGGAAAACGGCCGTTCGGTGAAAGTCGGAGGGCTATCTCGCTGCGCTGGCGACACTTACGAGTGGCAGGGCGTTTCAATCCAATCTTCAGAAAATGCTGGTTTTCCCGGGGGAGGCGACTGGATTCGAAACATCGACCCGAATCCGGCCCGCAAGGAAAATGGCGATCGCCGCCGAGCGGCACCGGCTACGCACAATGATCGTCCAGCCGCTGAACGGTTCTATTGAAGGCGCAGCGCTACGAGCATTCGAGTGCAGAGGCACTCCGCGGCAGATGGACGTCCACGCGCCGCCCGGGGCCCTGTATATGCAGGGTCATGACCCAGCATTTACCGCCTCCGCCAGGAACCGCTGCCAGACCGTGTCAATCCCCGGCGAGTCGCCTCGATTCGACAACCCCTCCCATGAGGCAGCAAGAATCCGTGCACAATTCCAGTTGCCCGTTGAGGGCAGCCGTCCCGCAGAACGAATACCGCCAGAATCACGCAGAAGCCGCCAAAGGCGGACACGCAGCTTGCCTTCTCGGTTCGGCATGTGTTAGGATTGAGGGATGCTGATCGCGCCAAGCACATCGCGCATGGACAACCGCCGTCGACTCACCAAAGCGAGCCGTCAGGCCGACATCCCCGTCAGCCTCCAGATCGTCGGTGCCGAGCTGCGGTTGGCGACGACGCCGTGGTCATCGTACTGGCAGCCGGTTCGGGGATTCGTGGAGTTCGACCGCCGGTTGGTGCATCGGCTGGTGCAGTTGAAGAAATCGTGGCGCCGCGTGCTGCGTAACCGAACGAGCGTGCGTTATCAGCGGATGTACTGCTGGCGGTACTTCTTGCTGTTGCATCAGGTGCTGCACATTGCACGTAGCGAGCCGGAGCGTCGCGACCCGATCCCCCTGCTGCAACGCATTGTCTCATTCGAGTCGTTTCCGATTGAGGCGAGCGGATTGCCGGGAAGAGCGGCCGGCGCGCTATCCAGCCGGCATCCGGTCTTCTTGCTCGGTCGTTTGGGTCTGAATCCACCGCTGCCGACGCCGCGGCACCTTCCGCTGGTCTTGCCACTTGGCCAGAGAGATCCATACTACTGCTATCGGCAACTGCGTCTCTCGACGAAGATCGACAGCAACCTGCTCGTCTTTCCGGCGTCGAACATGTCTCAGCGGCTGGAGAGCTTCGGACCGATCGACCGTGCGGCGCGCTTGCTCAGCAGCAAGCCGGATCCGCATTCCTATCCGCGCGCCCGACTTCTTGCTCAACGAGTCCTGATTCCCCTGGCGACGGCGCAGCGCCAATCCGAGGGGCGGTTTCGCAAGGGCACCGTGTCGATACTCGATATCGGAGCGGGTAGCGGTCACGTAGTGGCGAACGCCTGGCAGGAGGTGACAACAAGTGGTCGCCTTGGGGCGCGGTTCAAGGCGTCACTACATTTCATCGACGCGGCTGGACCGTGTGCCGGCCGGTCCTTCGGCTTGTCGCGCGAAGCGAACGGAATCGCCAGCATCGAGTGGACGACGGCTGACTATCGCACCTTGCTCGACGACGATGCTTGGTTGAACGCACACCGTCCGGTTGAATGGGCGTTCTTCTGTCGCGTCTTGTGCAACGCGAGCACGATCACGCTGGAGCACGTGGACGGTCGCGAAGGCTACGACAGCGGTGCACGGGCAGACTCCAATCCCGCGCGATGCCTTGCCCCGCGTCACCAGCCGGATGGGCTGGCGGACCTTGAGGTACGCACGGTACGAAGACACGCGGCCAACGGCATTCTGATGCCACAGTGGTCTCTGACGACGTACTTCGCCGCGGTGAAGGCCGCGAGCGTCGGTGACATCAGTGCAGTCACTGATGATCAGTGTTGCATTCCGGTTCGGCGCTTCAACCCGGCTGCCTTGATCACGGAGCGAGGTAAAAGCGTGCTGGATCAACTGCTGAACGTGGCGACCGCAATCGTGATCGAAGATCCCGACATACAGCCAGCGGATCTCGTTGCGCATGCACGGCAGTTCGGGCTCAACGGAGCGGGGATTATCCACTGCACCCGGGATGGCGTTCAGACGGAGGTCGAGCATTTCATCGTTGCGAAGCAGAACATCGTGAAACACCTGCCCGGAGAGCGCATATGGTAGAAGTCACTCTCCGTCGGCGTAAGTCGCCGGTGTTGACGCCTTCGACGTTGCCGTGTTTGCGACACGTGGC
>JBHHZX010000275.1:0-5559 GCA_046758265.1 Phycisphaerae bacterium | reverse complement strand
GCGACCCAACGCCAAAGCCGCTGTGCGATCAAACGGGGGTATGTGTCCGCATCTGGCGGGACCTCATCGGCCGTGCGTCGACGAACCACCAGCCGGTACAGGCGCGGGACGATCGTGAGCAGCGCGAGCACTTGCACAAACGAAAGCTGGAACCCGGCTCGGAAAAGTTCGAGCGGGTTGTAGGCCAGGATGCACAGCGCGGAAAATGCCAGCCAGTTGAGTCCGCAAAACGGCCGCCGCGTGAGCTGCGCCACACACAGCAGAATCCCCATCGTCGCCGCCCGCAGGATGGCGGCGTTGTGCTCGACGATCAAGGCGTATAGCGCAATAACAATCATGGTGATCAGCGCGGCGGTGCGAGGGCCGCGCCGCGACAGGCGCCGCACCAATAGCCAGACGCTGCCGGCGAGCACGCCGACGTGAAACCCGCTGACCGTGAGGAAGTGAATCGTGCCGGTGCGAAGGAAGGCTTCGTTCAGCACGCGGCCGGCGGCGGAGCGGTGTCCCAGCACCATTGCGTCGAGCAGGCGCATCGACTGGTCCGACTCGATCTGCGTAAACGGCTCGAATAGCAGACTCTGTGCCTTGGCGCGCAGCGATCCGATCAAGCCGCGAACCGTTGACCCGCCTTCCTCGATTCTCTGCACATACACGGCGCCGTCGACCGAAAGCCCGGCGTAGATGTTCTGCGACCGATTCCAGCGAGCCCAGTCGGTCTCGCCCGGGTTCCGCGGGCCACGCGGCCGATACAGCCTGCCGGTCACAACCACGGCGTCGCCCATGCGGGCCTCGATCCCTTCGGCCTCCACGCCCACGCGCACATAGCCGCTGATGGGCGTCGGCGGGTCGGTCGTACGCAACTCGCTCGCAGCGAGCACGAAACGCGTCCGCGGCGATGGGTCGAACGGCAGGAAGGGGTTGCGCGTGTCGGCCGGGAAGGTGGTTGGCTGGGTGACGATGCGGCCGGCCAGGCGCGTCAATAGCGGCTCGTCGGTGGCCAAATGCGCGACATGGTTGGACGGCAGCCGAATGGCCGCCTGATGACGCGCGTAGCCGACACCCAGCGCGGCGACGAGCACGAACGCGTGCAACACGTACGTGTTCCCTTTTCCCCGCGCCGCAAGAACCCCGAGCACCAGGATCGCGACGATTGGTACGAGAAAAACGACAGTTGGCGGCATGCCGCGACCGAACCCAAGGAACTCGGACAATATGATGCCGGCGATGAACGCCAGCGCCGGCAGCAGCAGCGGCAACGGGCGGCCAAGGGCGATGTGCACCCTGCGGTCGTCGAAGCGCGCGGGCTGGTCTTTGTCGGCGTTCACTCGGGGAGCTTTTCAGTCCGAATCTGCTCAGCCTGCCGTCGGCGGCGTTGGACCAAGGCTTCGCGCAGGGCCGGCCTTTCGTTGGCCAGGATCGAGACGGCCAGCAGAGCGGCGTTGATGGCGCCGGCTTTGCCGATGGCGAGCGTGCCGACGGGTATCCCCGGCGGCATCTGGACCGTCGCCAGCAAGGCGTCGAGCCCACTTAACTCGCAGGCGGCCAGCGGGACACCGAGGACCGGGCGGACGGTCTGTGCCGCCACGGCGCCGGCCAGGTGTGCGGCCATCCCGGCCGCCGCGATAAAGACTTTGGCTCCATCGGCATCGGCTTTGCGGACGTATTCTGCGGTCTCGTTCGGTGTACGATGGGCTGACAAAACGCGGGCCTCGCAGGTAATGCCGAACTCGCGCAGCGTCTCCGCCGCGTGTTTCATCACTTCCCAATCGTTCTTGCTGCCCATCAGAATCGCGACATCCACGGCTTTTGACATGCGCGCACCTGTGTACGAAGGTTTGATTACCCTGCCTAGGCACTATACTACCGGGGATACGAGGTGGTAACAAAACGCGAGGAGCCGCGGACTTCAGTCCGCGCGGATCCGCGCAGGCTGAAGCCTGCGGCTCTTCAGAGCGGTTACGCTCCGGATCAAACGGAGGCACAGGCAACGCATGACGGACTCACGTCCCGACATCTCGGTCGTGGTACCCGCGCACCAGGAAGAGGAGCTGATCGGCACGACAATCCCGCGCTTCATTGCATCGCTCTCCAATCAACGCCGCTCGTTTGAGCTCATCGTGGTCAACGACGGCAGCCGCGACCGCACGGGCCAGTTGCTCGACGCGCTGGCGGCCGATGAACCCCGCCTGCGCGTCATCCACTTCGCCCGCAACTACGGCCAGACGGCGGCGCTGATGGCCGGGTTCTGGGCGGCACGGGCGCGCGTGATCGTTCCGCTCGACGCCGACGGGCAGAACGAGCCCGACGACATCGAAATGCTGGCCGACAAGCTCGAGGAAGGCTACGACGTGGTCAGCGGCTGGCGTAAGGACCGTAAGGACACCTGGCTGCGGACCAAGGCCTCGCAAATCGCGAACTGGCTCATCGGCAAGCGGACCGGCGTCAGGCTGCACGACTACGGCTGCACGCTCAAGGCCTACCGGGCTCACATGGTCCGCGACGCCCGGCTGTTCGGCGAGATGCACCGCTTCATCCCGATTTACACGTCGATGCACGGAGCCCGTATCTGCGAGGTGATCGTCCGCCACCATCCGCGCACGGCCGGCCAGAGCAAATACGGGTACAACCGCATCGCGAAAGTCCTCTTCGATCTCGTGCTGGTGCGGATGCTCCAACGCTATCGCACCAAGCCGATGCACTTTTTCGGTAAGATCACGCAGTGGGCCTGGCTGGGCACGCTGGCGTGCTTCACGTTCGCGATCCTCAACGCCGTTTACTCGCAGGACCCCTGGGCGGCGTTCTGGGGCAAAGCGCCGCTGGTCGGCACGATCCTGTTCGTGCTCGGGTTCATCGCGATCATGTCCGGCCTGGTGGCCGAGCTGGTCATGCGGGCCGGCTTCGAGTTCAACGCCGGTCGCTACTGGGATGAATCCCGGCGGGTAAACTTCGGTCCATCGGTTTCGAAGGAGCCGGTCAGCCGGCCGATCGACGAGGCGACGCGACGGTTCGAGGAACTCGTCCAGCGTTAAACTCGCGAGCGCCGCTCTTCACGTCGCACCCCTGGTGCCGTCCCTCGTCCGTTCGCGTTACAATGCCGACGGCGTGAAGCGGAGCACCTGGGAGGGCGCTGTGGAGAAGCGTGCTTATGGACAAGCCGGTCACCGGAATTCGCCGGGAACACGCGCACCGGGGCCTGATCGAATCCGAGGCGGCCCCCGATCCGCTGAAGCAGTTCGATAGCTGGTTCGACGCCGCGGTCAAAGACGGTCTGCCGGACCCCAGTGCGATGGCGCTGGCCACCGTGGACACCGACGGGCGGCCCTCCGTGCGTATGGTTCTGCTGAAAGGATTCGGCCCTCGCGGGTTCATCTTCTACACCAATTACGAGAGCCGCAAGGGACGTGAACTGACGGAAAACCCGCACGTGGCTGCGTGCTTCTGGTGGGACGCGCTCGATCGCCAGGTGCGAATCGAGGGCAACGTCGAACAGCTTTCGCCCGAGGAATCGGATACCTATTTCCAAACCCGCCCGCGCGAGAGTCAGCTCGCGGCGTGGGCTTCCAAGCAGAGCGTGACGCTCACGGACCGGGCGGAGCTGGAGCGGCAGTTCGGAGAACTCGAAGCCCGCTACAACGATGCGCCCGTGCCGCGGCCGCCGCGCTGGGGTGGTTATCGCATTCGGCCGACCGCGATCGAGTTCTGGCAGGGCCGCCAGCAGCGGCTGCACGATCGGCTGCGCTATCGGCGGGGCGAGGACGGGAAGTGGGTGCTCGAACGGCTGTCGCCGTGAACGGGCCTTTGAGTTCCTGCACCGCTGGGCAGCCGAACAAGTCTCATTTGTTTCAATACTTCTGAAAGTTTCAAGGCGCGCTGGACAGCCGGGGCCGCCCTCCCATAAAGAATGATGGTGCTCGGCGTTACACGGAACACCGACCCCCGCCACGCCGGTGCGGCTCTCCAAAATGCTACGTGTGGCTGAACTCTTCGAGACGGTCGCCGACGACATCGAGGAAAGCGCGCGCATCTTCCGCAGCGAGCTGCGCAACGAGCAACCGTTCGTCGGCGAGCTCTGCCGGTATATCGAACAGTTCCGCGGCAAGCAGCTCCGGCCGGCGCTCCTGCTGCTGACCGGACAAGCGTGCGGCGGCGTGCGACGCGAGCACCGCGTCCTGGCCGCTGTGGTCGAGATGGTCCACCTCGCCACGCTCGTGCACGACGACGTGCTGGATGACGCGGACATGCGGCGGCGGGCTGCGACCGTCAGCCGGCGGTGGGGCAACGAGCCCGCCGTGCTGCTGGGAGACTTTCTTTTCAGTCACGCGTTTCGGTTATGCAGCGGTCTGGACTCGCAGTTCGCCTCGCAGCTCATCGGGGAAACCGCCGTCACGCTTTGCGCCGGCGAGCTCATGCAGGTCAGCAACTGCAACAACTACGGCCTGACGGAGGATGAATACTTCGAGATCATCGCGCGCAAGACGGCGGCGCTGATCGGGGCGTGCTGCCTACTCGGCGCCAAGTACGCCGGCGCGGACCAACAGACCGTGCGGCGGATGAACCGGTTCGGCGTCGGGCTCGGCCTGGCGTTTCAGATCACCGACGATCTGCTCGACCTGACCGGCGACGAAGCGGAGGTCGGCAAATCGCTTGGCCGCGACGTGCAGAAGGGCAAGCTGACGCTGCCGCTGATTCACTACCTGCGAACGTGCCGCCCGCACCGACGGGAAGACGCGCTTGCGCTCTTGCGTAGTGACAGCCCCGGGCGCCACCGACAGATCGCCGAGCTGTTGGCCGACTCCGACAGCATCGAATACGCGCAGCAAACCGCCTATGTGCACATCCGCCAGTCGCTGGACATCCTCTCCGACCTGCCGCCGAGTGACGCCCGCGCCAGCCTGACGGCGCTGGCAGAGTTCATCGTCGCCCGCCGACAGTAGGGTCCGCTGTGCGGACCGATCGCGTATGATATAAGTATGCCCTGGTAGCGACGCGCGGGCGGCGGGTGGCATGCCTGCTTCCGGAGCAGGCATGTCGAGTTTCCTGTAAGTGACGCATGCCCGCGGCCTCGCCTCGGGCTAGCTCGCCCCGCCGCGATGGAATAAGGACGGCCGGCACAGCGGACCCTGCGGAGGTCTGTCTGTCGGAGTGGAACGAGCTGTTGCAGGATGGATCATTCGCGCGTCCATTTGTTGGTTCATATCCTGGTAACGGTCGCACTGGCGGCCGGCTCGTTGTCCTTTGTGTGGCTTCTTCTGGACATAGGCACCGGCTTCAAGATTGCGCTGTCGCCGTTGGCCTTGGTGGGAGCTATGTTCATAGGTCACCGCTGGTCGCCAAAGGTCCTGGGGCGAGTAGTAGAGCGATTCTTTCCAACTGATCTGCCCTGGTAAGGAGTTGATCGGCCAAGTGGCATGCCCGCCTTTGAGGCAGGCATGTCGATGAAGCTGAGAGAGGACATGCCTGCGCCTTCGGCCCAGGCATGCCACCCCGGCCGTCGACCTGGACTCGTCGCCGGACGACCTGCGTGCCAAGTGAAGCGTGCCCACGCTACGCGAGGGCATG
>JBHHZX010000274.1:0-5579 GCA_046758265.1 Phycisphaerae bacterium | reverse complement strand
GCCCCGAGCTTGGTGTTGCTGAAAGAGGCCCGCAACGTTACGTACAAGAGCTTCGTGGCGCCGGGAGAGGTGCTGACGATCGAGTCGGATTGCAAGGAGCTAGCCAGCGAACACAGCGTTTTCGCAGCCTGCGGCAAGCGGAATGGGCGGGAAATCGTCAAGGGCAAGCTGACCTTGCGCCACTTGAACTTGGCGGACAGAGACCCCCGTCTGGCCGAAGTGGACGACAGAATTCGCGCTTGTATGCGGACACGCTTCGACCTGCTGCGGGTCAGGGCGGCGGTAGTTGGCTAGCGGATAATGGCTTAACTGGCGTACACGAGTGGAGGCAGCAATCGATGCCGGCGGCACCCAAGGAAGAAATCTTTGAAAAAGTCAAACAAACGCTGGTCGACGCGCTCAGCGTCGAAAACGACGAGGTCACGGAACAGGCGACGCTGACCAGCGATCTCGGCGCCGAGTCGATTGACTTTCTCGATATCGTCTTCCGGCTCGAAAAAACGTTCAACATCAAGATCCCGCAGGAGGAGTTGATTCCCCGTGACGTCTTGAGCAACCCCGACTACGTCAACGACCGCAAGCTCAACGAAGCCGGCATCACGGCCCTCAAGGAAAGCATGCCGCACGCCGATTTGGCCGAGTTTGAAAGAGACCCCGACATCGACAAGATCTCCGACGTCTTCACTGTTGGGACGATCGTCCGATTTGTCCAGGCAAAACTGGCCGCAGGCTGAGAAACGCTGTGCGTTGGATCTGGATAGATCGGTTCGAGGAGTTCGAGTCCGGCGTCCGTGCGGTCGCCGTCAAGAACGTTACGCTCGCCGAAGACCATCTCCACGACCATTTCCCGGACTTTCCGATCATGCCCGCGAGCCTGTTGATCGAAGGCATGGCGCAGACCGCCGGCATCCTGGTCGGTGAGGCGCGGAAGTTCGAGGAAAAGGTGATTCTGGCCAAGCTCAAGCGGGCGGTCTTTCACAGCCTCGTGCAGCCCGGCGAGACGATCCGCCACGAAGCGACGATCGAACAGATTACCGACTCGGCCGCCAGTACGACCGGGCGGATCACCGTCGGGGACAGACTGGTGGGTGAGGTGGACATCGTCTTCTCCCACATTGACCAGAACATCGGTGGGCTCGAGTTCCCCGAAGAGAACTTCGTTTTCACCGCAGACTTCATGTCGCTCCTGAACGCCTTTCGCCAGCGCAGCGGGGAGAGGATCAGCCTGTGAGCAGCCGACGCGTCGTCATCACCGGTCTCGCCCCCGTCACGGCCATCGGCGTCGGGGTGACCGACTTCTGGAACGCGTTGCTCGAAGGGAAGAGCGGCATCCACCGCCTGCAGAGCTTCGACCCCTCCCGCTTCGAATCGCAAATCGGCGGCGAAATCGACGGCGTCAAAATCGCCGACTACGTCCCCAAGAGCTACCGCAAGGCGGGCAAGATCATGGCCCGCGACATCGTGCTCGCGGTCGCCGCCGCCCACCAGGCGGTCACCGACGCCGACCTGCACACCAAGTGCGTCCTCGAACGCGGCGAGGCTGGCGAGCGCAACGTGGACAGCGCCCGCTTCGGGGCCAACATCGGTGCCGGGCTCATTTGTGCCGACCTGCCCGAACTGGCCGAAACGCTCTACAGCGCCACGGAAAACGGCCAGTTCAGCATGGCCAAGTGGGGCGCCGAGGGCATGAACAACCTCACCCCGCTGTGGCTGCTTAAGTTCCTGCCCAACATGCTCGCCTGCCACGTGACGATCGTGCACGACGCTCAGGGCCCCAGCAACACCATCACCTGCGGCGAGGCCAGCAGCCACCTGGCCATCGGTGAAGCCTTCTGCACCATCGCCCGTGGTGTGGCCGACGTGTGCATTTGCGGCGGCGCCGAAAGCAAGACAAATCCGATGGCGCTCATGCGGCAATGCCTGGGCAAACGGCTCAGCACCAACAACGATTCTCCGGCGAAAGCCTGCTGCCCGTTCGGGCGAGGCCGCGACGGTACGGTGGTCTCGGAAGGCGCCGGCCTGGTGATCCTGGAGGAATTGGAGCACGCACGGAACCGCGGCGTCCGCATCTACGCCGAGCTGGTCGGTTTCGGCGCCAGCAACGACGCCTATGACGCCACTCAGCCGAGCAAGCCGCACCCCGACGGTCGCGGCCTCGCCCTGGCGGCGGAGAAAGCGTTGAAAGACGCGGGCGTCGACCCGAACGAAATCGACATGGTTTCCGCGTTCGCCTGCGGCCTGGTCGATCAGGACGCGGCGGAAGCGCAGGCGATCACGGCGATTCTGGGCGACAGAGTCGGCCAGGTGCCTGTGCTGGCCGTCAAGGGCGGGCTAGGCAATAATGGGGCCGGCGCCGGCGCGATCGATTTCATCGCCGCCGTCCTGGCAATGTACAACGCGACCATCCCGCCGGCAGTCAACAGCGACCCCGCCGATCCCGAGTGCCGCCTGAAGTTGATCACGAAGGAGCCGGTCGACGCCCGGGTGGACGTCGCCTTATGCAACGCCTATGCCCTCGGCGGCGGGCAGAACGCCAGCCTGGTCATCAAGCGCTTGCGCGACTGAAGCTGAGTATGGTGCCGGCTACTCGCCGGTGCGCTCTGGAAAGCACGCCATGAACCGACGCGTCGTCATCACGGGAATGGGCTGGGTCACCCCGCTCGGCCACGACATCGAGCAGGTTTGGAAGCGCCTGGTCAAAGGCGAGAGCGGCATCGCCCCCACCACCATCTTCGACGCCCGCACGTACCCCAGCCAGTTTGCCGGCGAAGTCACGGGTTTTGAGCTCGAGAGCTTCCTCGGCCCGCACTATGAGCGGCACAAGACTGCCAGCCGCAACACCGGCTTCGCCCTCGCCGCCGCCGAGATGGCCTGGAAGCACGCCGGGCTCGACGGCAGCGGCGGTGTCGATCCAGAGCTGGTCGGCATCTACCTCGGCATCGGCGAAGGGCCGATCGACTTCGATAACTTCATGCTGGCTGCGATTAGCGGCTGGAACCCCGAAAACCGGGCGCTGGACGCCGTCAAATGGGCCGAGGTCGCCTACGAGCGGCTCGACGTCGTCCGTGAGTTTGAGCAGGAGCCTAACTGTGCCGCGGGCCACCTCGCCTGCCGCTTCAACGCCCCGGGCCCCAACTTCAACACGCTCACCGCCTGCGCCGCCAGTACTCAGGCCATCGGCGAAGCCGCCGCCCTGATCCGCCGCCGCGACGCCGATCTGATGATCTCCGGCGGCGCACACAGCATGATTCATCCGCTGGGCGTGACCGGATTCAACCGGCTGACGGCGCTCTCCACCCGCAACGACACTTGCGTGGCCGCCTCGCGCCCGTTCGACCGCACGCGCGACGGCTTCGTGCTGGGTGAAGGGGCGGGCATTTTGATTCTGGAAGAGTACGAGAACGCCAGGCGGCGCGGCGCGCAGATGTTGGCCGAGGTCGTGGGCTACGGCTCGACGGCCGACGCGTTCCGCGTGACCGACATGCACGAAGAGGGCCGCGGGGCCATCGCGGCGATGCAGGCCGCCTTGGACGACGCCGGCGTGCAGCCCGAAGCCATCGACTACATCAACGCGCACGGCACCGGCACCGAAGAGAACGACAAGATCGAAACGCGCGCGATCCACACGGTCTTCGGCGAATCTGCCCCGCAGATCCCGATCAGCAGCGTCAAGAGCATGCTCGGCCATCTGATCGCCGGCGCCGGCGCGGTTGAGCTGATCACGTGCGTATTGGCGATACGCGACGGCATCATTCCGCCGACGATCAACTACCGGCACCCCGACCCGAACTGCGACCTCGATTACGTCCCCAACAAGCCGCGCAAGGCACGCCTCAAGTTCTGCCTTTCCAACAGCTTCGGCTTCGGCGGGCAGAACGATGCGCTGATCGTCAAAGCGCCTGAATAAAGTTTAGCACCGCGACAGCAGGCAAGCTTCTCGCCCGCTGTACAAGACCGGAAGGGGTATTGCGCAACGGAGCGACAGTTCTACGATCCGGCCGCCGCCGGCCGCCGAGTGCCGAGCAGCCCCCATCCGGTCTTGCCCGAGCACGACGGCACGCAGGGACGAAGGCGCAAAGGGGGATTGTTGACCCGTGCGCCGCGCTGGTGGATTATGTGATCGGGCAGGTGCGTGCGGGACGCACCCGACGCCCCTCTAACACGGGAGGTCGCCGTGAGCACGGTTCCGCGGGAGGTGCGTAACCTCGTCGAGCGCTTCAACCGCAACCGCGAGGCCTACAAAAACCCCTCCTACAACGAAACCCAGGTCCGCCGCGAGTTCATCGACCCCCTTTTCAAAGCCCTGGGCTGGGACGTCGATAACGAACGGGGTTACGCCGAAGCCTACAAAGACGTCATCCACGAAGACGCGCTCAAGATCGGCGGGGCGACCAAAGCTCCGGACTACTCCTTTCGCATTGGCGGGGCGCGCAAGTTCTTCCTGGAAAGCAAGAAGCCGGCCATCCCGCTGAAGGACAGCGCCGAATCGGCCTACCAGCTCCGGCGCTACGCCTGGTCGGCCAAGCTGCCGCTCTCGATCCTGACCGACTTCGAAGAGTTCGCCGTCTACGACTGTCGCATCCGCCCCCCACAAGAGCGACAAGCCGTCCGCCGCGCGCACGATGTACTTCACGTACGACCAGTACGCCGAGCGCTGGGACGAGCTTGCCTCCGTCTTCTCACGCGACGCCGTCCTGAAAGGCTCGTTTGACAAGTACGCCGAATCGGCGCGGCGCAGGCGCGGGACGGCGGAAGTTGACGTCGAGTTCCTCAAGGAAATCGAGCATTGGCGCGATGGCATCGCCCGCAACTTCGCCCTGCGCAACCCTGGCCTGTCGGTCCGCGACCTCAACTTCGCCGTCCAGCGCACCATCGACCGCATCATCTTCCTGCGGATGTGCGAGGACCGCGCCATCGAGCCCTACGGGCAGCTCCTCTCACTCTGCGCCACCCGAACCGAACCGCCCGATCAGAGCCGCGAACGTCAGCGAGCGGTCGGCACCCGCGACAGCGGCACCCTCTACCAGCGCCTCGGCGAGATCTTCCGGCGTGCCGACGAGCGCTATAACTCCAGTCTGTTCTACTTCACGCCGGAGAAGGGCCGCGAGCCGCCCGACGAGCTGACGCTCTCGCTGAGCCTCGACGACCGCGTGCTCAAGGAGATTCTCGCCGGCCTGTACTACCCCGAAAGCCCCTACGAGTTTTACGTCCTGCCGCCCGAAATCCTCGGCCACGTCTACGAGCAGTTCCTCGGCAAGGTCATCCGTCTGACCCGCGGCGGCCACGCCAAGGTCGAGGAGAAGCCGGAGGTCCGCAAAGCCGGCGGCGTCTATTACACCCCGACCTACATCGTCGACTACATCGTCAAGCACACGGTTGGCAAGCTGCTGGAAGGCAAGACCCCAAAGGACGTCGGCCCCGACCCTGTAGCGTCCGCCCCCCGTGGCGGACGTAGACGCGCGGGTGTCATGGGCAAGCGCAAGCTTGCCCGTGCCCTCCGCATCCTCGACCCGGCCTGCGGCTCCGGCTCGTTTCTGATCGGGGCCTATGAATACCTCTTGAAGTGGCACCGCGACTGG
>JBHHZX010000273.1:0-5588 GCA_046758265.1 Phycisphaerae bacterium | reverse complement strand
GGCTCCGCCTACTGCGTTCCCTCGCCGCGACGGCAGTCATCCTGCTCATGACCGGCGTCGGCGTGTGGGTCGCGGTCACGCGGGTCGGCGAAGCGAACAGACCAACCCACTTTGCGCAGCTCCTGGTCAGCGATTTTGAGCACTTCCTGGAGGGGCGGAGTCGCCTCCAACTTGCGTCTGCCGAGCGTGAGATGGTGGCGGATTGGCTTCGCAAGCAGACCTCCCTGGCGGTGGTGCTGCCGGCCTCGAACAACCCGCAGTGCAAGCTCCTCGGCGGTCGCAAGTGCAGGATCGCTGAGCGGCCCGCCGCGTTCGCCGTTTATCGCATGAAGGGCTCGCCCGCGTCGCTGGCGGTGGTTGCCGCTGCGCCTGGGGACCTCGAAGGCATGCAAGAAGTCCACCACCAGGGCGCGAGGCACTGGGTGGATCATCGCAAAGGTTATACGGTCGTCATGTGCCGTCGGGACGGGCTGGTTTACGCAGCGGTCGCGAGGCTTCCGAAAGAGGAACTGTTCCGTTTGATCACAGGCGCGGTCCATGAAGGCGATTGAGCTGACCCTCAGAAATCCGCATCTGGTGGTCGTGCTGGTGCTGGCGATCATTGTCGTCGGCCTGCGGTCGATCAGGGACCTTCCCGCCGACCTGCTCCCGCAATTCAACACCCCCGCCGTCCAGGTCGTCTGCTTCTACCCCGGCATGCCGCCGGAGGTGATGGAGCGCGACATCATGAGCCGGCTGGAGCGGTGGACGGGCCAGTCGGTCGGCATCGAGCACCAGGAAGCCAAGGCCATGCTGGGCGTGTGTGTGGTCAAAGACTTCTTCCGCGAGGACATCAGCTTCGACACGGCGATGTCGCAGGTCACCTCCTACGCGATGTCCGACCTGTTCTACCTGCCGCCGGGCACGATTCCGCCGATGGTCATGCCGTTTGATCCTACGGCCTCCGTGCCGTTGTGCCTGGTCAGCGTCTCAAGCCCGACCCTGAGCGAGAAGAAACTCTACGACGTGGCCTACTACGAGTTGCGAAACCGGCTTCAGAGCATCCAGGGCGTGGTCGCGCCGGCGGTATACGGCGGCGTGCTCAGACGAATTCTCGCCTACGTCGATCCCATGGAGCTTGCCGCGCGCGGGCTCTCGCCCATGGACGTCGTCAAGACCATCCAGAGGCAGAGCATCTTCATCCCCACCGGGAACGCCAAGTTCGGCGATATCGACTATCAGATTGTCTCCAACGCCATGCCAGAAGCGGTCGAGCGACTCAATGACCTGCCGGTCAAAACCGATGGCCAGGCGGTCGTATTCATGCGCGACATCGGCGAGGTTCGAGACAGCCACCAGATTCAAAGCAATATCGTGCGGATCAACGGGCGCCGGCAAGTATACATTCCCATTTACCGGCAGCCCGGCGCCAACACCATCGCGATTGTCGATGCGATCAAGGCCCAATTGGAACAGATCCTCAAACGCCTGCGCGACATGGACCCCGGGGCGAAGGCGGTAAACCTCGCAGTAGTGATGGACCAGTCCACCTACGTTCGTTCGAGCATCCGGAGTCTACAAGTCGAGGCGGGGCTGGGGGCGCTGCTGGCGGGGTTGGTGGTGCTGCTCTTCCTGCGGAGCGTGCGAGCAACTGTGATCGCCGTCATGGCGTTGCCGTTTTCGTTGCTGGCGGCGTTCATCGGAATGCTCTATACGGGTGATAGTCTCAACAGTATGACCCTGGGTGGTCTCGCACTGGCGATCGGCATCATCCTCGATCAGGCGATCGTCGTGCTGGAGAACATCTCCCGCCATCTGGCGATGGGCAAGTCGCGCTATCAGGCGGCACTGGACGGGACCCGCGAAGTGGCTCTCCCGGTCCTGGTGGCGGTGATCACGTTTTGTGTGGTTTTCTTCCCGGTGGTGTTCCTGTCCGGTATCGCCCGGTTCCTGTTTCAACCGCTGTCGCTGGCGGTCGTATTCGCCGTCTCGGCGAGCTATATCGTCGCGGTATTTGTGCTTCCGACCGGCTGCCTGAGATTCCTGAAGCCGGGTTCGCACGGCTCGCCGGGCGCAACCCATCCGGGCTTCGTCTCCAGCGTGTTTGACCGAATTCTGCCACTCCTGCTGCGCGCCCGCTACCTGGTGGTCGGGGGCGCAGCGCTGGCGTTTGCCGGCGCCGCCTTCCTGCTCCTGAACCAGGGGCGCGAACTGTTTCCGCCCGTCGACTCCAAACAGTTCACGATCTACGTGCGCCTGCCATCCGGAACGCGGATTGAAAACACCGAAGCGACGGTCGCGGCGATCGAGAAGTCGCTGATCGACGAGATCGGACAACCGGACCCCACCTATCCCAAGGAGGAGAAGTTTGCCGACTCCAACATGCGCATGCTGATCTCGAACGCCGGGGTGCTGATGGACTGGCCGGCGGCCTACACGCCCAAGACCGGCCCGTTGGACGCGTTCGTGCTCGTTCAGCTCAAGGGCAAGAAAGGCAAGCCGGGGACGTTTGAATACGTTGAGGACCTCCGCGAGAAACTGAACGCGCAGTTCCCGGGCGTTGAATTCGCCTTTGATACCGGCGGGATGATGACCGCGGCCCTGAACTTCGGCCTGCCCTCTCCGATCAACGTCCAGGTCCAGGGCAGCGACTTGTTTACGGCGGAGGAGATCGCTCAGCACATACAGCGTATCGCTGCCGGCGTCCCCGGGGCAGTTGACGTTCGCGTCGCCCAGCGAATGGACTATCCGCAGATTGGCATTGAGGTGGACCGCACCAAAGCGGCTCAACTGGGCCTCACACAGGAGGACGTGATCAAGAACGTCGTGACTGCGGTGAACTCGAGTATCGGGTTCAACCCGGCGTTCTGGATCGACCACCAGAGCGGAAACCACTACTTTATCGGCGCCCAGTACGCCGAAAGCGAAATCAACTCCGTCGAAACGCTCCGCGACGTACCGATCACCGGAGCATCAAGCAAGCAGCCTGTGCCGCTGCGCAACGTGGCCGACTTCTACCGTGCCAGCGGCCCGGCCGTGGTCAATCACCTGAACATCACGCGGACGATCGACGTGTTCGCAAACGTCCGCTTAGGATTCGACGTCGGCAGCGTCGCCGCTGAAATCGAGCGGCGGCTCAGCGCCGCGCCGGCGCTGCAGCCCGCACGCAAGGAAACTGCGCGCGGCGTCTCTTATGAGCTCGGCGGCCAGTACGCCGGCAAAGGCTACACCTTCTCGCTGCGAGGTGAAGTCGCCACGATGCGCGCCTCGTTGCGGCAATTCCTGGGGGGGTTCGGCCTGGCGGTCATCTTGATCTACCTGGTTATGGTGGCGTTGCTGCGATCGTTCGCGGTCCCGCTGGCAATCCTCCTGACCGTCCCGCTCGGCTTGATCGGCGTGGCGCTGATGCTCTTTTTAACCGGCACCGCTCTGAGCATCCCAGCGGCGATGGGGATTCTGATGATGACCGGCATCGTGACGGAGTTCAGCATCATACTGCTCAGCTTCGCCAACCAGCTCGTGGACGAAGGGCTGCCGGTGCGGACCGCCATCGTCGAGGCTGCCAAGGTTCGTTTCCGACCCATCATGATGACGTCGCTAGCGGCGTGGCTGGCGATGCTGCCGATGGCGATCGGCGGACCCGGAACGGAAGCCAATGCACCATTGGCTCGGGCGATCATCGGGGGAGTGATCACCGCGGCCTTCTTGTCGCTCGTTGTGGTGCCTTGTTTGTACGTGGTGTTTAAGCGTGAGCAAGCCCAGTCCGCAGCTATGGCAATTGCTGGAGCCCAAACAGGAGACCCGGAATCATGACCAGTATTTCGGCAACCGGCCTGCTGGCGGCGCTTGCGTCGGTCACAGCCGTGCTGGCATCCGCCGTGCGCGGGCAGGAGGTAGCATCGGAGAATGACCAATCGCACCGAACCGTTAGCGGAGAGAGACTGACTGTTGAAGTGACCAAGGCGAGCGTGCGCCCGCTGACCCGCGAGTTGCGACTTCCCGCGACATTGAGGGCCGACGAGCAGGTCGATCTGTTCGCCAAGGTCAGCGGCTACGTGGCCGAGATCAAGGTCGATATCGGCAGCCGCGTAAAAAAGGGCGACCTGCTGGCCAGGCTCAGCGTGCCGGAGATGGCCGACGAGCTGCGCCGGGCCGAAGCGCTTCTGAACGCCAAGCAGGCGCGGGTCCACGCCCTGCGAGCGAAGGCGGAGCAGGCGCTGCGCAAGGTCGAAACCGCCCGGGCGGAGGTGCAACGGCAGGCGGCCCAACGGGAGCTGGACGCGCTCAACCTGAAGCGAAAACAGGAGCTGCACGAAGGCGACGCTATCCCCGAGCAGGCGCTGGACGAAGCGCGCAGCGCGCTGGCGATCTCCGAGGCGCAGCTACAAATCGCACGAGCCAAGGTCGCCGGCGCCGAAGCCGAGAAGCAGGCCATCGACGCGGATGGCGAGGCGGCGGCGGCGGAGGTCGCGGTCACCGAGGCTGAGCTCAAACGCCTCACGACGCTGATGGCGTACGCCGCGCTCAAGGCCCCGTTCGATGGCGTGATCACCGTGCGAAACGTTGACCACGGCACCTTCGTCCGCTCGGCTGCCAACGGCGCCGCGACCCCGCTGCTGCGTATCGCCAAAACGGACCGGATCCGGATCGTTCTGGAAATCCCGGAGAGCGACGCGCCCTACACACGGGTCGGGACAGAAGTGGAAATCAATGTGAAAGCATTGAGCACGCAGTTGCTGTCCGGCGTCGTTTCGCGCACCGCCGGGGCGGTCAAGCCCGAGACACGCACCATGCGGGCCGAGGTGGACTTGGGCAACACCGACGGCCGATTCACACCGGGCATGTACGCCCGAGTCAGCGTCAAGCTCGAATCGAAGGCGCGGGCGCTGCTGATTCCGTCCAAGGCGCTGCGCGTCCAAGGCAAAGACACGGTGGTTCTGGTCGTGGCGGACGGCGTAGCGAAGTTCAAGCGGGTGGAAGTCGGCTACGACGACGGCATCTGGGCCGAAATCCTCTCGGGCCTGGAAGGCGGAGAAATGATCATCACGTCGACCAGCGGCGCGTTGGTGCCCGGCACGAAGATAATGCCGGTCCTCTCGGGGTCCTGAAGGAGCCTGCCGATGAGTCCGTTGAATAAGGGGACGGGCACCTCCCAGACACCTTTATTCGCCGAGGGTCTCGGCCGACGGCTCGGAGCCAGTCCCCTTTTTCAAGGGACAGCTATGGCAGGCGAGCGAAACAGAAAGCGTGCGCGGGCCGTGTCGGCAACCTGCGTCCTGTCGGTTTTCCTGGCAGCGGGCTGCACGTTGCAGCGCCCCACGGGCCTAGTGCCTGAGCGGCCGAACGTGGGACCAACAACCCCCTCGAGCCCGGCTGAAGCGCTGCGCCTCGATGCCTCACACATCAAGCCGATGTACACCGAGATGCTCGCCATCGACCTGCCGAGCATCGTACGGGTGGCGTCAGCGCGGAACCTCGACATCCGCCGGGCCCGTCAAGCCGCGATCGCATCGCGCGGCCGGCTTGAAGCTGCGGTCGGGGGTGCCTTTCCGGTGCTCGTGCCGACCGCGCTTTTTGAACACGTCGAGGGCACCGTCCGGGCAACGGAG
>JBHHZX010000272.1:0-5616 GCA_046758265.1 Phycisphaerae bacterium | reverse complement strand
GCCGGACAACCTGTCCCAACAGGCCGCGCTGCCGGATGGCGAGCCGGCCGGCGGCGGCGCGGATCGGCCACTCGAGCCCCTGCAGCAGGTCCGTCCGGGCTCGCTGCCAGTGCAGTTCCCGCGCCGCGTGGACGCGTCTCCACCGCTCGCCGTCGCCGAGACGGCGCCGGGCCGCGTTCAGCGTGTCGCGCATTTCGAGCAGGCGGGCGCGGTGCCCGAGCCGTTCGAGCTCGCGCACGCCGTGCGCAGCCAGCAGGGCACGGATTGCCGTCTCGAGTCTGTCGAATTCATCGGGCGTCGGCAGGGGGCTGGCCATCGGCGCGCAACTTGTGCACAGCAACAGGGGCTCATTAAAGCCGGCATCGCGGAGCATGCGGCCAAAGTCCTGCTTCTGGCTGGCGTCGCCTTCGTCCCAACGATTCAGCACGAACATCCAGCCGTGTTTGTGGCCGCGCTGTCGCAGCACGCGCCAGCCGACGTCGTCGCGATAGCGCTCCGGGCTGACGACGTAGACGAGCAGGTCCACGTGCGGCAGCCACGCCAGGGCGAGTTTCCGGTTGTACTCGTGCGCGCTGTCGATATCGGGGGCATCGATCCAGAGCACCTCGCGGCGTGCGTCGGCCCGGTGTCGGGCACTGCGTACATGCTCGACCGGCAACTCGGGCGGCAGGGTGGCGAGCTCGACCGATTCGTGCAGGTAGATGGTAACCTCCCGCGAGGTCGGGCGCTCGACGCCGGTGCGGGCGATCGGCTCGCCCGCGAGCCGGTTGAGCAAGCTGCTCTTTCCGACGCCCGTGCCGCCGAAAAACGCGACGACCAGCGGGCGCGGGTGCGCATCGGCGAACAGGTCGGCGGGGGTGCGCTGCTCAAGGGACGCGAGACGCTTCAGGTCGCTGTCCGTCAGCCAGCCGTCCGCGTGGGCGCGCTCAAACCACTCGCGCGTCTGCGACACCAGCGTGGCAAAGGCTTCACTCATCGTCGCTCTGCTCCCACGCCTCCAGCGCCTGCGCGGCGGCCCGCAATTGCTCCGGGGAGATGCCGAACAGGCCGGCGTCTTTCAGGCCAACCGCCAGATTGTGCAATTCCTTGGCGAAAACGTCTTCGATCAGTTTGGCGTTGACGTGTTCGAACTGCCGCTTCTTCAGCTCATGGGCGATGTGCGTCATGTACGAACCGAGGGCACCTTCGGTCAACATGGAGGTCAGCGCGAATATGGCGGGGGCAAAGAGTAAATCGTTCAAGCCCAGCCCGCCGACCTTGATCGCGAGCGCGATCGAGGCGACGTCGGTTGTCGCCCGCGCGGCCCGCAAGGTGTTCAGCAGCGCCGGCTTTTCTTGCAGCGATTCGTACAGGCGATTCGCCGTCGCGTGGATCACCGGCGCGAAGTCTTCGCGTTGCTTTTGAGCGGCGGCTTGAAAGGTGGCCCGCAGGCGGGCTTCCTGTTGCTCCAACCGCTGCGCGAGTGCCCGCCAGACCGCGTGGCCGGGTGTCGTCGGGTCGGAGCGGCGGGCGGCGTCGCGCTCCAGGGAGGTCAACAGCTTCTCGATGAGCTGGAAAAGGACAACCTCTTCGCTGCCAAGCCCGTGTGGCATACCGGACAGTTTTCGTCGCCGGGCAAACCACGCCTGTCTGGCCGCGAAGAGCCGCCGCGCCGGCCACGACAGTACGTGCCGCACCTGGCTCAGCACGCCCGCGAAACCGGGCAACTCCAGCAGATGCAATAATTCGACGGTCGCCCGGCGAAACGTGTCGAAACGCTGCGGATGGTCGAGGAAATCGCGGCGATAGGATTCCGCCGCCTGGCGTAGCGCGGCTGCGACCCGTTCGTGCCACGCCCGCACCGCCGCCATCTCAACCTCGAGCGGTGCGATCCAGTCGGACCAGTGTTGCCGAACGAGAGCTTTGAGGCCGGCGGATCGGCTGGTGGCGTGAACCGCCTTCAGTCGCCGGGCGATGCGATCGCGCAACTCCCAGACCTCGGGGAGCGCGCTGAGATCCGCGGTCGCATCGAACCCCGCTTGGTATTCAAACGGCACGATCGGTGCGGCCGCGGCGCCTCCCCCCATGTCGGTCAGGCGTTGCTTGAGGGAGGCGATCACCGGTTGTATGGCTTCGGGCGTGAGCTTGTTCAGACAAATCAGCAGCGGCCGGCCCAGAGGGCTCAGCAGACGCAGCATCCGCCAAACCGACAAGTCGCAGTACTTCTCCTTGCTGAGCACGAAGACATGGGCGTCGGCCAGCGCCGCCACCTCGAGCACGCCGCGCCGATACGTGTGCGCGGCGAGAGTGTCGAAATCGGGGGTGTCCCAGATCACGCAGGGTGGCAGACCCGTCGGCGGGATGGGTAGCACGGGCGTCCCGCCCTCGGGCGTCAGGGCGTACCGTTCCAACTCGTCGCGGGAAAGTTGGCTGGCCTCGCAGCGTTGCCAACCCGGAAATAGCTCAGAAGCCCAACTTTCGTCCGCCTTGCTTGCGCCGATCCAGAATCCCTGAGGATGGGTCGTGAACCCGGCCAGCGGACTGACTTCGGCCAAGTGGCAGCCGAGAATCAGGTTGACGATCGTGCTCTTGCCGGTCTGGGTGGGTCCCAGCACCGCGAGCTGCAACGGCCGACCTTCTTGGTGGCCGCGCGCGGGGCGCGCATAACGCAGCGCCGCTTCGGCCAGCAGCAATTCCGTCAGCCGTTCGTCGGTGGCGGTGGCGTCGGGTAGCGCCGTTGCCCCGGCGTTGCGCAGCACGCGATAGCGTTGCGCCAGCGCGCGAATAAAACGCTGCATGGTCGCGCAGGGCCCATTAGGGCGGCCTCCCGCGGCGGACACAGCTTCCGATGTTCCGTCGTCGGTGTTCACTAGGGGTATTCTGCCCGATCGCGATAGTATTCGACAGACCGCCTGCCACCGGGACGCGGGTGCTCCGCCGCGCTGACCGCAATAGGCGATAATAGTTGATCCTCACAAGACCGGCATGGTATAAATGTGTGGTTGAGCCACTGCTTGAAGGCCGCCGAATGAGCGGGTCCCGGCTCGCCCAAGCCTGCTCGTCATCTCAAGGCGCATGGCGGCTGACCGGGTGGCAGCAGCGTAGCCGTGGGAGAAAGAACCATTGATCGTTGGGGGCACGTCACGAAAGGGGCAGGAAATGAATCGTCCAAGCCTGAGAAATGCGAGTGCTGCGCTCGTCGTCATGCTTCTGGGAACCGTGGTCTGGCTTCGCGCCGGCGATTTGAACCCGCCGCCCGGGCCGATCGGCCCGACAATGAGAACACTCACCGCCGTCGAGCCGCGGACGGCGGTGCAGACGCTCCCCGGATCGCCCACGGCGCTCTACCTCATTGAGCATCCCGGTTCGTACTATCTGACGCAGGACGTGACCGGCGTCGAGAACAAGCACGGGATCGAAATCGCCGTCAGCGGGGTCACACTGGACCTGAGCGGCTTCGAGCTGGTCGGCGTGCCAGACTCACTGGATGGAGTCCACGCGCATGCGGGCAGCAACATCTCGGTTCGCAATGGCACAGTCCGCAATTGGGGTGCCGACGGGATCAACGCCTCTGCGGCCAGCAGCAGCCAAGCGGAGGGACTGCGCCTCGCTAACAACGGTGCGATGGGGCTCAGCATCGGCTCCGGGAGCGTAGTCCGCAACTGTGCGGCCGTCGGCAACAGCGCCCACGGCATTTTTACCGGTTTCGGTTGCACGGTCAGCACGTGCACCGCATCAGACAACGTGGGCAGCGGAATCGCCACCGCCATCAGTGCCACCGTGACCGGTTGCACTATCCACCACTGCACTGCGCGCGGCAACGGCGGCAGCGGAATCGACGCTGGCGAGGGCAGCACCGTCAGCGACTGCACGGTTTCGCTAAACGGTGCAAACGGTATTTACGCTTCGGTCGGATGTACCGTCCGCGATTGCACCGCCACACTTAACGGCATTAGCGGGATCCAGGTCAGCTATGGTTGCCAGGTGGTGGGCAATCAGGCCAGCAACCAGCTCACTGGGGCAGGCATTCTTGTCACAGAAGGAAGCAACAACCGCATCGAGGGGAACCACGTCGTCGGCAACGAGATTGGGATGGCGGTCACCGGCACCAACAATCTGATCATCAAGAACAGCGCCAGTGGCAACACGGGTAGCTACCTTTTCGCCGCCGGCAATACGATCGGCCCCATCCTTTCGGGCGGCGGAACGATTGCGAGTGAAAACCCGTGGGCGAACTTCGAATACTAAGAGGAGGGCATGATGAACCGGAAGACGATTTCAGCGGTCGCCGTGGTCGTTGTCGTGCCCACCTCGGCACTGTCCCAGCCACGTAGGGTCCGCCGCGCGGACCACTTGAGTGGCAGCGAATCACGATGAGAACTTGAGTGCCAGCGAATCACCATCAGAACGGTTCGCACAGCGGACCCTACCCGGCCAAATGGACCCAGGCGGCAAGAGGCACTGATATGAGACCGCTAGAGCAGTTTGACGAACTCGTCCATGTCCATGCCCAGATCGATCGTCACGATCTGTCGCAGCAAGCCGCGGGGAATGTCGCGCCCCTTGTGCACCGGCACGGTCGTCTTGCGCCCGTCAGGATGCGCAAAGCGTCGGTGCCCGCCACGGGAACGGATCTGCTCGAAACCGAGACGTCGCAGAACGCGCATCAAGGTCCGAGCAGAAACGGACGGCGTCTGGCTCATGCCACGACTTCGAGGTCGCGCACGCCGACGAACGAGGCTTGGGCCGTCGGCGTTTCGTCCTCAAGACACAGGGTGGCGGCCTCGGCGATGTTCCTCATCGCCTCGTCGATCGTCCGTCCATACGACCGGCAGCCCCGCAGCGTGGGAACGGAGACAATGAAAAGATCGTCTTCGTCGTGCTCAACGAGAACAGGAAGATGGTATCGACAGGGTTTTCTCTTGCGAGCCATGATGGGCCATTATACGGTCCGTTGCTCCTCACGCCAACGACCGGCTGGCAGCGCGGCGACTTGCCGCTGGGCAACGGGCCCCCTGGAGGACTCAGAATGCTTGCTAGACACGTAACCTATCTTGCGGTGGCCGCGGTGAGCCTCTCTTCGGTCGCTGCGGCCCAATCGAACATCAATCCCGACTACAAGTGGGCCTGGGGCGAGAACGTCGGCTGGACCAACTGGCGGCACGGGGCCGAAGATCCCAACGGGATCAGCGAAGGCGTCATGATCGCCGACACGTACCTCGCCGGGTACATCTGGGCCGAAAACGTCGGCTGGATCAACCTCGGCGACGGCAGCCCCGCCGACGGCTTCCACTACGCGAACGTGGACGGCACCGACTTCGGCGTCAATCTCTATCCGGACACCGGCCGACTGGTCGGTTACGCCTGGGGTGAGAACATCGGGTGGATCAACTTCGAGGGTGGGGCGCTCGCCGACCCGCCGAATATCCCCCGGCTGGAGAACGGTTGCCGCCTGCGCGGCTACGTTTGGGGCGAGAACGTCGGCTGGATCAACCTGGATGACGACCAACACTTCGTCACCGTGCTGCTCGAGGGCGATCTCGACTACGACGGCGACGTCGATCTGTCCGATCTCGCCCAACTGCTGTCCAACTACGGGATGGCCAGCGGTGCGACGTACGAAGACGGCGACCTCGA
>JBHHZX010000271.1:0-5631 GCA_046758265.1 Phycisphaerae bacterium | reverse complement strand
TGAGCGGGAGGTTCAGGGCGTGAACGCTGGTGCCCAGGGCTCCATCGAAGACGAGGATCCTCTGATCGAGCAACTCGAGAAACAGCGATTCGTCCGGGTGCGGCACGATGTGTGACCCTTTCCAGCGCGGGTTTCAGGCGGGGACCAGCCGGCCCCGTCCATACTTGTCGGCGACGACACTCATGTTAGTATAAGGCGACTGGCCGATGAACCGGGAGACCCCGAAGAAAGAAACAAGGGAGAATGAGGCCGATGTCCGAGGCGAGCGCTGAGCTTATGTCGTTTTTCGAAGCCGCGCAGCTTGACGCCGAATCGGTCGAGACGTGCGCGAATCTGGCCTATGAGTCCGCGCGCGCCTGCGAGCGGTTCGGAGAGCTGGTGAAGGAGTATTGCGAACGGGTCGAGTCCGGCGAGGGGGACGCCGTGAAGGCGGGGGTCGGGTATCTGATCCTGGGGCGCTTTCAGCAGGCGCTGGAGTGGCTCGAAAAGGCGCGGGGGAGCAAGTACCGACACTACTATGCGGGGCGAGCCGCGGCGGCCCTGGGACGCTACGACGAGGCGCTCTCGGCGTACCGGCGGGCGGCCGCCGCGGGCTGGGATGGTTTCGATATCGACATGCTGACAGCGGCCTTGCAGATCCAGGCAGGCGGGGAGGCGGCGGCGGAAAAGCTGATCGCGGCACACGAACGCGACGGAGAAGACCGCGGGGAGTGGTATTTCGTCCGCGGCTTCCTCACCGAGAAACGCGACGAGCGTGACGCGGCGATCGAACTGTACGAAAAGGCCCTGGCCCTGAGCCCCGACCACGCACCCGCGATGTTCCGGACCGCCTGGCTGTATGACCTGCGCGGCGACGACGACAAGGCGATCGACCTGTACAAGCGCCTGGCGATACAGCCGCGGGCTCACGTCAACGCGCTGATCAACCTGGCCGTGATCCACGAAGATAACGGGAATTTCGAGGAGGCGATCGTGTGCCTGCGCCGCGTGCTGGCGGCTTATCCGAGCCACGCCCGCGCGCGGCTGTTCCTGAGGGACGTGGAGAGTAGCCGGGAAATGGTAATCGACGACGCGATCGAGAAGCGGGTCGAAACGCGCAACCGTCTGCTGGAAACACCGATCAGTGAGTTCGAACTGTCGGTGCGGGCCCGCAATTGCCTCAAGAAAATGAGCATCCAGACCCTCGGCGATCTGCTCAAGCTGACCGAGGCGGAATTGCTCTCCTACAAGAATTTCGGGGAGACTTCGCTCCACGAGATCGGCGCCCTGCTGCAAAAGCGGGGGTTGCGCCTCGGGCAGGACCCGGAGGAGATCGACGCGCTGGCGTTGGTCGAGCCGCCTCCCGCGAAGGTTTCCGTACCGCCGGGCAGCGAGGCGCTGCTGACCAAGCCGGTTTCGGAAATGGAACTGTCGGTGCGGGCGCGGCGTTGCCTCCAGCGGCTCAATATCGACCGGTTGGGCGACTTGATCCAGCATACCGAGGCCGAATTGCTGGCCACCCGGAACTTCGGTGTCACGTCGTTAAACGAGATCAAGGCGCGCCTGTCTGAGTTCGGTCTCTGCTTGGCCGCGAAGAGCTGATCGCGCGCCCCAACGGTGAATGACGCCGGCCACGTCCCCCACGATGTGACGAAGAGCGCAGCAATCGCGCTGCTTGGCGCGCAGCCGGCCGATTCAGCCTGCTACTCCAACGGGATATGCCGGTGGCTGACCGATTTGCTTTTCAGGTGAGGGCGCGCTGCGGAAAGGCGCGGCGCGGCGTGGTCTCGACGCCGCACGGCGATGTCGACACCCCCGCCTTCCTGCCGGTGGGTACGCGGGCGGCCTTGAAGGGGCTGACGCCGGCGCAAATTGCGGAAACCGGATCGCAAATCGTCCTGGCGAACACGTACCACCTGATGCTGCGTCCGGGGGCAGCGGTGGTCGCACGACTCGGCGGCTTGCATCGGTTCATGGCATGGAACCGCCCTCTCCTCACCGATAGCGGCGGCTATCAGCTATTCTCGCTGGCGGAACTGCGCCAACTGGACGACGACGGGGTGGAGTTCCGCTCGCATGTCGACGGAGCGCGCTTGCGGCTGAGCCCCGAGTCGTCGATCGCGGCCCAGAACAAACTTGGGGCCGACATTATCATGGCGTTCGATGAGTGCCCGCCGCTTCCGGCTGAGGCCGACGCGCTGCGCGAGGCGGTACGCCGCACGGTCCTTTGGGCCGGTCGTAGCCGGGCGGCACATCGGCGCGAAGATCAGGCCCTCTACGGGATCGTGCAGGGCGGACTGGATCTCGAACTGCGGCGGCGGTGTTTGGAGCAACTGGTCGAACTGGGGTTCGACGGGTACGCGATCGGCGGACTGTCGGTCGGCGAGCCGCAGGAGGCGATGTGGTCGCTGCTGGCGGATTTCGCGGCGGAGTTGCCCGCGGATCGCCCGCGCTATCTGATGGGCGCCGGCACGCCGCGTGACCTGGTTGAGGCGGTGGCTGCGGGCGTGGATCAGTTTGACTGCGTTCTGCCGACGCGCAACGGTCGCAAGGGCTACGCGTTTACCAGCGAGGGCCCGTTGCGGATGCGGAATGCCGGCCACCGCGTTGCGGACACGCCCCTCGATCCGGATTGCGATTGTTACACGTGCCGCAGTTTCTCGCGGGGCTATTTGCGGCACTTGTTTATGAGCGGCGAGGTGCTTGGAGCGACGCTGGTTTCGCTCCATAATATTTCCTTCTATCAGAAACTGATGCGGCAGATGCGGGCTGCCATCGACGCCGGGAAGTTTGAGGCGTGGAAAGCGTCGTTCGCTGCCGGCGACGCGGAAGGCCCGCGTGAGGATGAGTCATGACGGACTTCTTGATGATGCTCGCCCAGGCCACGACGCAACCGGGCGGCCAGCCACCCCAGGCGGATTCGTTTATGCGTTTCCTTTTCCCGCTTCTGCTGGCGATGGGGGTCTTCTACATCCTCATGTTTCGCGGCCAACGCAAGGATCGCCAAAAACACGCCGATATGCTCAAGAACCTGAAACGCAACGATCGGGTGCAGACCGTCGGCGGCGTGTTGGGGACGGTCGTCGACGTCCGCGAAAATGAGAATGAGGTCGTCTTGAAGGTGGACGAAACCAACAACGTCAAGATGCGCTTCAACCGGACCGCGATCAAAGAAGTCTTGAGCGGCGCCGCCGAAGGAAAGTGAAAGCGCATGCAGGACTGAGGACTGGCTAAGCGGGCCTGGCGGCCAGCCGTGTAGTCACTCCTCGGTCCTCCGCGCTGTTGTAATGAGTTCCCTGGCGCGTTATCTCGATCCGGAGGTGATTCAGCAGGTCAGCCGGCTGGATTTGCGGGCGCGGTTTATCGTGGAGGGGTTTGTGGCCGGGCTGCACCGCTCGCCGTTTCTGGGCCTGAGCACCGAGTTCAGCGAGCATCGCAAATACGTGCAGGGGGACGACCTGCGCACGATCGATTGGAACGTTTACGCCCGCACCGACCGGGTGTACGTGCGCAAATACCAGGCGGAGACGCACCTCGACTGTCACCTCTTGGTGGACGCCTCGGCCAGCATGGGGTACGTCGGTGAGGTTAAGCCGCCTCGGGACGCCGGCGCGACCGCCAGCAAGCTTGATTACGCGATCCACCTGGCGGCCGCCCTCGGCTATCTGGTCACGAAACAACAGGACGCGATCGGGCTGGGTGTGCTGGGCGAGGGTTTGCAGACGCTGCTGCCGCCCCGCTCACGGCGCGCCGACTTGGTGCAATTGTTGGCGACGCTGGCAGCCATCAAGCCGCGCGGCCGGACCGGCCTGGCGACCGGCATCCACGACGCCCTGCAACGCATCCCGCACCGGAGCGTGATCGTCGTGCTCAGCGATCTGTTGACCGACACCGCTCAAACGCTGGAAGCCCTGCACCACGTCCGCTTTCGCGGCCACGACCTGATCGTCATGCACATCCTCGACGTGGCGGAGGTACGCTTTCCCTTCGAAGGGGCCGTGCGTCTGGAGGATCCGGAGACCGGCGCGGCGCTGGAAGCGGAGGCGGAGGGTGTCCGCACCCGCTACGTCGAGGCCCTGGCCGATTGGCGCGCGGAGCTCCGGGACCGCATCTCCGCCCTGCGCGGCGACTACGTCCCGCTCGACACGTCCGTGAAGTTCGACAAGGCGCTGGTGGAGTTCCTGATCCAACGCAGCCGCCGACGATAACGGCCTGCGGTGTGTGTAGCGTCCGGTCTCCGTGCCGGACGTGGGCGGCATGAGGGGCCAGCTTTCCCGGCTGGTGGCCTGACTCGAATCCGAACGGTGCTTCCCGCCTTGATCCGTCCTCCGCCCCGGAAGGCCGGCGCACCCGAGCAGGGCACCGTCACCGAGCCACCAGCCTAGAGATTGCCAGGCTCATATCCATACCAGAATGGTTCGTAGTACCACCACCACATCGTGTACGTCGGGCCGATACCGCCGCCGGTGAGCTGATACCGGTGATTCGCGAAATCGTACACACACGCACTCACGGACAGGAGCAGACCAACAACAAGTGCCAGGGCCGACCACCGAAGCCGATTGGAGTGAGCAAGAACAATACTCAGAAGAAAGACCCCCGTGATCCCAACGTACGGCAGCACGAACCAAACGTAGCTTGTCGGACAGTCAGAGCCGATCATCAGCCTTGACGTGAGGTAAAGGCCGAAGCTGAAGTGTGCGACCGCCAAGTAAGCCACCACGAGAACGATGGTCCGGCCCGTCCGTTCGCGGGGAGACATCGCTCTGTCAGCCATCGGAAGCCTCCATCACCCGGCGTGTGGACGCGGGTGCCCCGGCCTTCCAGGCTGGGGGACTGAGTCGCATCCGAACGCTGCTTGGCACACTGGTCCGTCCCCCGGCCTAGAAGGACGGGCCACCCCGACTAGGCACTACTCCTTCCTCCGACTTATGATCAGAGGGCTCCCGGTCGGTCTCCTCTGCGCCCGCACCAATGCCGTCGCGGCGGCGATTTCGACGAACGGCATCAGCGGCACGCGGTAGCGCAGCGAGCCGACAAAAACGCAGTGCAGCAGCGTGAAGTAAACCACCGGCAGCCAAAGCAGCGCCTGTAGACGCCGACGGTTCCGCGATTCGGCCGCAGGCGGGTTCTTGCGGCTGAGGGTGCGGAGCAAGCCAACGAAAGCAAGGAACAGAACGCCTGCGGTGAAAGCTGCGCTCACGACGCCGGTGATGCCGGCGCGGTATGTGGACACGTTCGGGACCAGGCTCCATGTGCGCAGGAACTTGGTCCACGCGAGCCGTAGGGCACGGGCCGGGTTTTTCCGCATCTGTTCGACGGCCAGCTGGCGCAACTTGCGGTCGCGCTCGAGCTCGTTGAGGCCGGCAAGTTCGGGCAGTTCGTTCAGGAACGCCTGGTTACTGCTGCCGTCGGCCTGAGGTCCCTGGGCGTCGTAGAGCGTGACGCCGCCGTTCGTCGACAGCCAGGCCGGCGCGCCGATCACGGCGCGGTTCCGCAGGCCCCACGCTAATAGGCACGCGGCGAGCACGCCGACATACAGCGTCAGGCGGCGTGTGCCGCGCGGGCGCTGCGCGTCGAAGAGCCACAGCACGAGCCACAGCAGCACGATCCAGCCGGCGGCGGAAGGACGCGTCATCAGCGCGGCGGCTC
>JBHHZX010000270.1:0-5716 GCA_046758265.1 Phycisphaerae bacterium | reverse complement strand
CCTTCTTCTCCCACCGCACGGCCGGGCGTAGCCGCGGACTGGGGCTGGCCCGTGCGCACCGGATTGTCGAAGCGCACGGCGGTCGGATCTGGGTCGTGAGCCGGCCCGACGAGGGCACCGCTTTTCACATCATGTTGCCAGAAGCAACCGACGAATAGTGCACGCCGTCGCTTCCCCGGCGGTTGCCGGCGCGACACAATGGCGGTATGCGCAAGGGCTCTCGGCTGAGGCCGATTATCTTGGCGAGCAGGGGCCTCGTACTGGTGTTGTGGGTCGGCTACCGGTACGTGACCCGTCGCAGCACTCTGGGCGCCCGGCTGGTCGGCCTGGTCGAGAAGCTCGACCTGCGCGTGGTGGGAATCGGCGAAGTCTCGTTTTCGCCGTGGGCCGGGTTGGAAGTGCTGGACATGCCGGTGGCGGCGGACGAAGACTCGCCGCTGGCCCGCAGGGCCCGGGTGCCCAATCCGCCACCGCTTCTGCGCGTACCGCGTGCGCACGTCAGGGTAAGTCCGTGGGCGCTGTTGCTCGGAAAGCTCCGGCCGCGCGAGGTGGAACTGGACGCTCCGGTGATCGCGGTGATCTGGCCAGCGGCTGATGGTTCTGCGCCGCGGAAATCATGCGATGCTCATCACCTTGTGACCCCACACGCGACGTCGGCTGGTCGGATTTCGATAAGCCTTGACGCTGGCGGTGGCCGCTTGGTAGTGTGAGGAGTACACAAGGTAGGCTTGCCCTTTGGCTCTTTTCCGCGAAGGAGGCGCTGATGTCTTTCCCTCGCTCGCTAGTAGCCCTCGGCGTCTGTGTCTCCTGTCTCACCGCGTGCCGGTCGAGTCAACCCTCTACTCTGAAGCCTGATGCGGAGGGCGGCGCCGCAGAGGGCATGGCCCCGCCATCCGAGTATCGCAAAGCCCTACTCTGGCGGGCGATGCGAGGGCTGCGCTACGACAGTGGGCGGGTCGAAATCGATGAGCCCGTAGCGGACACGATTGCCCAGCCCGGAACACGCGCGCAGGCGATCGCCGAGTACGAGCGCGGCAAGACCCTCTTGCGGCGCAACATGCGCATCCAGGCGATCGAAGCGCACACCCGGGCGGTGTTGATTATGCCGGACGAGGCGGTCCTGTACGAAGGCTTGGGCACGGCGTTGCTGACTGTGGCGAAAACGACCGAAGCCACGGCGGCCTTCCGGACAGCGCTGGACCTTGACCCGCGATACTTGCCGGCCCGCTTCAGACTCGCCGAGGCGCTGCAACGGCAACGGCAGTTCCAGGAGGCGGCTGATAGGCTCCGTGAGGTGATCCGCATGGACCCGAATCACGCTGAAGCGCACACGCGTCTGGCCATCCTCCTGTACTACCTGGGCGACGATACCGGGGCGTGGGCGCAGGTACACGCGGCCGAGACGCTCGGATCGTCGGTTCCGCCGCAGTTTCGCGAACTGCTCGCGCGGCGTACGCCGGAGCCGAGCGAGTAAACGACGAAGGGCGAAGGTGGGTCGCGCGGTGGGCGGTCCGGACCAGGCCCGGGGTGACGATCTGAGCGCGTACCACTATGTTCACGGGAGAAGCTTGAGATGAACGGTAAGGCGTCGAATCGGTTCCGAGCACAAAGCGTGTTGTGTCTGGTTGTGGGCTGCGCGCTGGTTTGCGGCGTACGGGCGCAGCCGTTGGTCGGGCCGCAGATCCGCATCGACAACGGTGGCGGAACGGCGGCCGCCAACGAAACGACCATCGCCTCCACGGATCTGTACCCGTGGGAGATCGTCGCCGGCTGGAACGATTACCGAACGCCGGGCAGGATTCGCGTCGGCGTGGCGGTCAGCCTGGACGGCGGCCGGAGTTGGGGGGACTTTCAGTTGCGCCCCCCACCGGCGTACGGTTCCGACGTTGAGGGGGACCCGATGACGGCGTACGACAACCGGACCGGGACCTTGTGGGCCGGGGGAATCTCGTTCGGCAGCAACGGCGGCGTGTTCGTCGCCCGCAAGCAGCTCGGCGAGGGCAGCTTCGAGCCGACAGTGATGGCGCGGGCCAGCGGATGGGCTGACAAGGGCTGGATGGCCGCGGGTGTCGCTCCCGATGATCCCGACACGACGCGCCTCTACATTGCCTACAACGAGGGCCTGCTCATCTCGACCGACATGGGGTCGAGCTGGAGCGGCCCCTTCTCCCTCGGTTCCGGCCTCGGCTTCCTGCCGCGCGTCGGCCCCAATGGCGAGTTGTACATCGCCTACTGGGATTACGGCTACGGCATGAAGCTCTTGCGCAGCTTCGACGGCGGCAACAACTTTGGCAATCCCATCCAGATCGCTACTCGCTTGGACGTCTGGGACATGTACAGCCCCCCGGTCCCAGGTACCTTCCGCCTGCCGATCCTGAACTACTTGGCCGTGGATCCGGAGAGCGGCAACCTGTATTGCGTGTACTTCGACACGACCAACATCATCGGCGGAAACGCCAACGTCGATCTGTACTTCACGCGGTCCTACGACCAGGGCTCTTCTTGGGAGACCCCGTGGGTGATCAACGGCGACTCGGTGCCGCCCGGCGACCAGTTCTTCCCGTGGCTGGAAGTCGATCGACGTGGCCGGATCCACCTGCTCTTCTACGATACGCGCAACATCCTACAGAACGACAGCGATCCGCAAGCCTTCATCAACGCGTACTACTCCTACAGCGACGATGCCGGCGATACCTGGACCGAGATTCGCCTTACACCGAGACCGTTCAACAGCGAGGACGACGGCCGGCCTTCGAGCCCGCCGGCGTTCATCGGCGACTATAGCGGCCTGGGCGTCGGCGGAAGCTACGCCTTGCCGTGCTACCTCTCGAACCAGAACGGCGACTCCGACATCTTCATCCACCGCATCGTCGATCCGCCCGGTGACCTCGACGGCGACGGCGACGTGGACCTGGAAGACCTCGCCATCCTGCTGGCGTCGTACGGGGTCGATGACGGTGGGGACGTCGACGGCGACGGCGACACCGACCTCGGTGACTTGGCGATGCTGCTGGCGAACTACGGCTACGGGACGTAGCGGGTCCCTAGAGGCCATATCTAAAGTGGGTGGCACGGGCATCTTGCCCCGATCCGCACCGCCGGGACCTGGTGCGGTTCCGTTGCCGGTCGCGCTTGGCGCGGGGAACCGGGAATACGTAGGGCGCCGGCTGAATCGCCAGTGAGAGGTCTCTTGCGCCCCTCCGGTGGGCCCGAGGTAACAAGGGCAATGAGACTTGCCTGGGTGGAGGTCTACATGACTACTGATCCGAAACCCATATCGGAAGGGTGGCATGACAAGCATGCCAGCCTGCTCGAAGCCTACATCGAGCAACCCTCGGACGACGTGCTCCGGCAGGCCAAAACGCTTGGCCGCTCGCTGTTTGGCGACGGCGTGTCGCCCGACGCTGTTGCCGCCGCGCACATGTCCGCTGTCGAGCGGATTTGCGAGCACCGCGGCGTCGCGGGCTGCAAAGCCCTCAGCATTGCGCGGCCGCTATTCGTCGAGTTGATGAAAGCCTATAGCACAGGATACGAGAGGCAGCGGTTGCTAACCGCGCGGTTGGCCCGGCGAACGAAGCAATTGAGGCATGCCATGGCGGACTCCAAGTCGTCGCAGGAGGCGCTGCGGCGGAGCGAGGAGAACTTTCGCGCGCTGGCGGAGAACGCCAGGGACGGCATCCTCATTGGAACCAGCGACGGAAGGTACGTGTATGGAAATCAGCGTGCAGCCGCGCTCACGGGATACAGCGTGGATGAGCTGGTCACCACCGCGACGATGGAGGAGTTGATCGGGCGCGACGAGCTCGAGCAGGTGAAAGAACGTTGTCGGACACGGCTCGCGGGCAACCAAGCGCCGGGGCAGTACGAGACCACGATTGTTCGCAAGAACGGGGCACATGTGCCCGTGGAGGTCACGGCGGCGAACACGGTTTGGCAGGGCGAGCCGGTCGTACTCGGAGTCTTGCGCGACATTTCCGAGCGCAAGCAGGCGGAGGAAGCGGTGCGCAAGGCGCGCGACGAACTCGAGATCCGCGTCAAGGAACGGACTGCAGAGCTCGCCGCCGCCAACGAGGGTTTGAGAAAGGAAATCGTCGAGCGCCGGCGGGCCGAGGAGGCACTGCACGAGAGTGAAGCAAGATACCGCTCATTTACGGATGACGTCCTCGATACCTCTCAGGTTGGCATCTTCGTCCTCGACGATCGGTTCAGAGTGCTTTGGGTCAATCAGGCGCTGGAGCGCTACCTCGGCCTGCGAAGGGGCGAGGTGCTCGGGAAGGATAAACGACAGCTTATTCGGCAACGAATCAAGAATATCTTCGAGGATTCAGAATCCTTTGTTGAGAAAGTGTTTGCGACCTACGACGACAACACCTACATCCAGAACTTCGAGTGCCACGTGCTCCCTGGCGATTCGCGTGAGGAGCGCTGGCTCGAACATTGGAGCCAGCCGATCTGGTCAGGCCTCTATGCCGGCGGTCGTATCGAACATTACACGGACATCACCAACCGCAAACGGGCCGAGCAGGCACTGCAGGAGAGCGAGGCGAGATACCGCCAGCTTTTTGCAACCGTCTCGGACGCCATTATGGTTTTCGACGCGGAGACGAAGCAGTTCCTGGACGTCAATCAGGCCGCGCTGCATCTCTATGGCTACAGCAAGGAAGAATTCCTGAAGCTAAGCCATCCAGACATCACCGCGGAGCCCGAGGAATCCATTATCTCCATCCGGCAGGTCCTGGCCGGTGAGCTCACCAGGATTCCGCTCCGTTATCACAAGAAAAAGGATGGGACCGTAATTCCCGTCGAGATATCTGGAAGCACGCTTACCCTGGGCAATCGCCGCGTGCTGTGCGGAGTGGTCAGAGATATTACCCAGCGCAAGCGGGCCGAGGAGACCTTGCGGCGCCAAGCGCTCGTGTTCGACAACATGTACGACGGCGTTATCGTGATCGACACGGAAGACCGGATCAGCGACTGGAACCCCGCTGCCGAAAGAATGTTCGGTTATTCCAGAGCGGCAATCCTGGGCAAATCGCCCGAGGTCCTGAATCCGCCCGCTGAGGCCGCCGACGTGACCCGTAGCATACGTGAAGGACTGGCTCGAGACGGGCGGTGGTCCGGCCAGGTCCGTTTTGTGCGCGCCGACGGGAGCGAAGGGGTTTGCGAAGTTGTGTCCGTCCCGCTTTGCGATCAGGCTGGCCGGGTCATGGGCCGGGTGTCGGTCAACCGCGACATCACTGACCGCACGCGCGCAGAAGAAGACGCCCAACGCCGGCAAGAGGAGTTAGCGCATGTGACACGCTTAGCGACAATGGGGGAAATGGCCTCCGGCCTGGCGCACGAGCTCAACCAGCCGCTCTCGGCGATCCTTTACTACGCGCGCGGCTGCGCGAGGCGCTTGCGGGCCGGCGGCTGGGATTTCGATGAAGTGCTCGGGGTCATGGAAAAGGTGGCGGTCCAGGCCGAGCGGGCCGGCGCGTTCATCGATCGCCTGCGCGCCTTTGTTCGTAAAGGCGGGCCGCGCTTCTCGCCGGTCGATATAAACTTGCTCGCTCGTGAAGCGGCCGGTTTCGCCGAGCATGAGGCACGCGAAAGTGGCGCCAGCATCAAATTTCAGGTCAGCCCGTCCCTCCCTCTGGTGCCGGCGGACATGATACAGATCGAGCAAGTGATCCTGAATCTGCTGCGAAATGGGATCGAGGCCGTGCGGGAGACC
>JBHHZX010000269.1:0-5750 GCA_046758265.1 Phycisphaerae bacterium | reverse complement strand
TTTGGTCTTGAGAGGGTCCTCTTCCGGTGCCGACACCTCAGTCCTCTCGCCGGCTGGTTCCGTGGGCTGGTCCTTGGGCTCTTGTGGACTCTGCATCGCCGCCCGCACATCATCCGCTCGCACGAGCGGCGCGCCGCGCTTCCGCGCGCAGAAGATTCGGCCGTCTTTTGACGCGACGTAGAGTGCCGGGTCACCGGGGGACGACATCGGCATGGTGAAGCCCGGCGCGGGGATCATGTGCAAGATCTGGCCGTCGTCAAGCCTGGCGATCAGGATGGTTTCGTCGCGTGAAAGCACGTATGCCACGCGCTCGTCGACGGTCAGCAGCTTGCGCCCACGCGGCAGAATCCAGCGGACGCGTTTTTCCACGCCGACCGTCCCGGTGTTGATAGCGGCCACGCCGTCGTCCGGGCAGTACTGGAAGACGACCTCCGGAGTGACAACCGGCGGTTCGTACAGCGGCCCGGAGAATCGGGTCCGCCAGCGCAGACCGCCCAGTGCCGGGTCGAGCAGATAAAGTGAGTGGTCGCGACTGGCGACGTACACGCCGTTGTCGTCCACCGCCAGGTCGGCAGTGATCGAACCGACCGTGCGCGACCGCCAGTAAAACCTCTTATTTTCCGCGACGCAGGCGTATACCGTGCCGTCGTCGCCGGCAAAATACAGATATTTGCCGAGCAGCGCCGGCCGTGAGAGAATCTGTCCGCGGGCCCGGGCCTTCCAGTTTTCAAAATCCTGATCGAGATAAAAAGCGTAGATCCGCTGGTCGATCCCGCCCACGTAGAAGCGGATCCCGTCGCTCATGGCAGCCGAACCGGTCGGAAACCGCGTCCCGAAGCTGCCGATCGGTCGCCCGCTATAGCGGTCGTACTGTACGATCGCCGGCGGCAGGACGAAAACGGTCACGCGGCCGGCGTGACACGGCCGCCGGATCTGGTAGCCGGCGGTAGTGACCTGTTTTTTCCAGCGGTTCGCCCCGGTGGGGGCGTGAATCGCGTATACGTACCCGTCTCGCGTCGCCAGGTAAATCTGATCGTCCACCAGGTAGGCGTCGGCGATTTCCTGCCCTTCCTGGAGCGGCAGACCCAGTTGCCAGAACTTGACGAGGCCGGCTTCGTGCAGCGCGGCGCTGTCGATGTAATCCGGCTCAGCGAGTGCCCTCGGCAGGCCCAGGGCCAGCAACGTGCAGATGAAGGCGAGCATACGTGGCATGGAAATTTCCTCATCGGGCGGCTGGCCGGCCCAACGTCGTCCCCCGGAGTTTCCAGCACGTTCAAGCTAATCTTCGGTTGAGTTTTCGTCAACTGGACGCCGCCCCGCTTGCGTCGGCACCGGGTCGGTTCTATTCTGCGCACCGTGCGGTAAGGCCGCCGCGGGTCGTGGACCGCGACGGGCATGGTACAGGAGCGGTCAGGCGAATCAGTGAAAGGGAGTGATCGATGAAGCGGATGTCACGAGGCATAGGTGGATTGCTCGCGGTGCTGGCAATCGTGACGCTGCCGGGCTGCGAGGGTGGCAAGGACATGCAGATTGATGAGTTGAACCGGCAGGTGGGCGAGCTCCTGTCTGAGCGGGACGATCTGGAATCCCGCCTCGCCGCGGCGCTGAACGCCGGCGAGCGGGCCCAGCGAATGGCGTTGTCTCTCCAACAGCAGCTCGACGAGGCCCGTAGCATTCTCGCTGAACAGGAGGACAGACTCGCCGAGGGCCCGCCCGGCTGGGAAGACTTCGGAAACATCGCCTGGACGGACGTCGCCGACGACATTCTGTTTGATTCCGGCAGGGCCTCCTTCAAGAAGGGCGGGGTGGAGAGGGTCGCCGAGCTGGCCGCGACGATCCAGTCCAACTGGCCGGATCGGCAAGTCTGGGTCATCGGGCACACCGACACCGACCCGATCAAGGTCACGAAACACTTGTGGACCGACAATCTCGACCTGAGTCTCAACCGAGCCGCGGCCGTCGCCCGCGAGTTCTACAAACTCGGCCTCGACCCGCAAAGGCTCTTCGTGGCCGGTCAGGGCGAGCATCGGCCCAAAGCCCCGAACGATTCCAAGGACAGCAAGGCGCTCAACCGGCGCGTCGAGATCGTCACCGTCGAGAAGCAAGGCGAGTAGCAGCGCTTAAAGACTATCTCAAAACGGGTGCCACGGGCAGCTTACCTGCCCGTGCACTGGCGGACGAGCCGCCAGTGGCACCCCAAATGGAGTTTTGAGATAGTTACTTAGTGGGCATCCGGAATACGCGCCGCGGACGCGAGACCTGTGTGGGCAACCGGTCCGCGGCGGCGCCGGCGGTTTCGAAGCTCACGACGACTCCGGTGCCGCTTCCAGCTGGACGTAGCTAACGGTGTGGTCATGGAGATCCTCCCAGCCATCGATTTGCTTGGCGGCAAGTGCGTTCGTTTGGTGCAGGGACGCTACGATCGGGTGATCGAGTACGAGCGGGACCCGGTCGAGGTCGCGAACGGCTTTCGCGAAGTCGGCGCCACCTGGCTGCACGTGGTCGATCTTCAAGGGGCGCGCTGCGGACAGATTAACAATCTCGAAGCGCTCACGCGGATCGCCGGCACGGGGGCGCGGGTCGAGTTCGGTGGGGGGGT
This sequence comes from Phycisphaerae bacterium, assembly GCA_046758265.1. Lineage (GTDB taxonomy): Bacteria > Planctomycetota > Phycisphaerae > UBA1845 > Fen-1342 > JALSRY01. Next base: position 3,151 of record JBHHZX010000269.1, on the reverse strand, counting down.
GCGCGATGAGGAGGCGATTCAGGCCGCACTCGATGCCGGGGCCGAACGCGTCATCATCGGCACTCGTGCGCTGGAAGACTGGCAGTGGTTCAAGTCTGTGGTCCATCGAGCGCAGTTTCTGAACAGGGTTTCGCTCGGCCTGGACGCCCGGCTCGGCAAGCTCGCCATCCACGGCTGGACGCGCGATACCCAGCGAACGGCGATCGAACTGGCCGAGGAGGTCGCCGACTGGCCGCTGGCGACCATCTGCTACACCGACATCGGCCGTGACGGCATGCTGCTCGGTCCCAACATCCGGGCCATCCGTGCCCTCGGGTCCGTCTCCGCCGTTCCCGTCGTCGCCGCCGGCGGCGTGACCGACCTGGAGGATGTCCGCCGGCTGGCCCAGCTCGACCTGGAAGGGATCGTGATCGGCCGCGCCATCTACGAAGAATCGCTCGATCTGAAGGACGTGCTCGGGGTCGCGCACGGCGGCGGCGGCGAGGGTCGCTGAGCTGAAAAGTGTCCCAAGGTGTAGCGTCCGCCCCCCGTGGCGGACGCCGAACGCCGGCAACGCCCCGCCTGGAAGGATGCTGACTGGGAATCCCTTCTCGGTCCTCCTGATGTTCTCGCACCCGCAGCGAGAGGCCCGTAGCGTGGGACGTCCCAGTCCGACGTTCTTACCGCACGTTTTCTGTGTGCGCTGGACTGGCCGGTCCGGCGCTACTTAATCTGGACCGAGAATCCCTGCGCGGTGCCCTCGGCTTTGTCCTGCGCGGTCGTCTCCGTAAGAAGCTGCCGGTCTCCTGCAAGTCCGCAGGCGGCGGCGAGAGCCTGGATCTGTACCCGCTGCAACTCGCCGTCGTCCAGGCCGCAAAGTTGCCCAAGCACGTAAGCCCGACAGACGCGGACGTGATAAAGCGGCTGGCCGCCGGGCACGCCGACGCGCAGCAGCCGGTTCTGTTGCCGAAGCCAGGAAGGGGAGCGTCGGAACCAGCGGGCGGCCTCGTGGGGGGTCATCAATTCCTGGGCGAGCTCGGTCATGGGGCGGTCTCCGAAAGGTTCCTGTCCGATTTGCCTGTATCGATTGTAGGCGGAAAGGCGGCCCTCGTCAAGAATTTCTAGGAATTCTAACAGGTGGCGGCGCCGGTGTGTCTACCCGCTGGTCGCCTGGTCGATCGGCCAAGGCGACAAGCTCGCCGAGTCCGCTTAGAATCTCCACCGGAGAATTGAATTACCCGCCCGGGGCGCTGTGCGCATCCGCAGGTTTTGCGGTCTATACGGACCAACGAACACGCGTGGGAGGCATTGATGGCGGTCAGCGACGAAGCACAGGTGCAGGAGAACGTGGCTGAATTCCGCGGGCGGTTCGGCCACCTGCGGAATGAGATTGGGAAAATGATCGTCGGGCATGAGGAGGTGGTCGAGGGCGTACTGGTCTGTCTATTCGCCGGCGGCCACGCGCTGCTCGAAGGCGTCCCGGGGTTGGGCAAGACGCTCCTGATCCGCACGCTCTCCCAGGCCCTCAACCTCGAGTTCTCGCGCATCCAGTTCACGCCCGACCTGATGCCCGCCGACATCATCGGCACCAACATCATTACGGAGGACCCGCAATCGGGTCGGCGGCGTTTCGAGTTCCAGCGCGGCCCGTTGTTCGGCCAGATTGTCCTCGCCGACGAGATCAACCGCGCCACCCCCAAGACGCAGTCCGCCCTGCTCGAAGCCATGCAGGAACACTCGGTCACCACGGGCGGCCTGCAGCACCGGCTGAAAGAGCCGTTCTTCGTGATGGCGACACAGAACCCGATCGAGCAAGAGGGGACCTACCCGTTGCCGGAAGCGCAGCTCGACCGCTTCTTCTTCAAGCTGCTCGTCGGCTACTCGGATCGCCAGGAGCTGAAAACGATCCTCGACCGCACGACCACTGGTTACAAAGCCGACATCAAGCCGGTGATGACCGACGAGCAGATCATCGCGGGGCAGGAGTTGGTCAAGCGGGTGATCGTCGCGCCGCACGTGCAGGACTACGCCATCCGGATCGTGCTGGCCACGCATCCCGAGGGTGCTTTCGCGACGGAAATGGTCAACAAGTATGTTCGCTGGGGCGCGAGCCCGCGCGGCGCGCAGGCCTTGGCGCTGGCGGGGAAGATCTACGCCATGCTCGATGGGCGCTACAACGTCAGCTTCGGCGACGTGCGGAGAGGCCTCCTCCCGGGCCTGCGACACCGTCTGCTGCTGAATTTCGAAGGCGAGGCCGAGGGTCTGAGCACCGACGAGATCCTCAACGACATCGTCGACAAGGTCGCCACCACCGCCGAAGCCGCGGCGTAGCGGAACGTAGCCGCCAGTCTCCGCACCGGCCGTCAATTGTAGCGGCCGGTCTCCGTGCCGGCCGTCAATTGTAGCCGCCAGTCTCCGCACCGGCCGTCAATTGTAGCGGCCGGTCTCCGTGCCGGCCGTCTTCTGGCGTCGGCCCCCCGTGGCGGACGTAGAATACCGACGGGCAACCTCACGCGCGACGAACGACGCACCATGCGCCGCCTGCTCCTGATCACATTCTTCACGACGTCGCTGCTCGGCTGCATCGGCACCGCCGCGCTGTGGGCCCGCAGCTACCGATACCTTGACTTCATCGATTTGCCGGATCACTGGGGGGTCTGTTCGGGATCCGGTTGCCTCATGGTCGCACGAGTGGATTTTTCCCAGTCGCATGGTTTTCATGGTCTTCAACTCCATACTGACACAGAACCCGAGATCGAGGTTCCCGCGATCGAATTCGACACCATGGAGCTGGGCTCAGTACGGGCGAGCTGGTCTGACTCCTTTCATTGGTCCATCCGCCGAGTAGCCCGTTGGGATGGCACGCGTTATCTTTACGTGGACATAACCTTTCCGCAGTTCGTGCTAGTTCTGTTCTTGGCTCCCGGCGTCGTCTGGCCGGCTTTGCATTGGTGGCGCCGGCGGCGCTGGAGAGTGCGGGCAAGACATGGATACTGCGTCAAATGCGGCTACGACCTTCGCGCCAGTCCCGAACGCTGTCCGGAATGCGGCACGCCGCGGGTGTTCGTTGGTCACGGGGAGCCGACATGAAAGGCGGTCGGGCACGGCGACCCGACGCTACGGTGCGAGGGTGGCCGGACGGGAAAGTAGCGTTGGGCTCCGTGCCCAACGC
>JBHHZX010000268.1:0-5785 GCA_046758265.1 Phycisphaerae bacterium | reverse complement strand
TGGCCCATGATCGAAATGACCATCTATGGACGCGGTGGCCAGGGCGGTGTCACCCTCGCCAAGCTCATTGCCACCGCCTACTTCCTTCGTGACAAGTACGCTCAGGCCTTCGGCGTATACGCGGCGGAGCGCTCCGGAGCCCCCATCCAGGCCTACGTCCGTGTCGACGAGAAGGAAATCACCAACCACAACCAGATTCTTGAGCCGGACCACGTCATCGTGATCGATCACGCTTTGATCGCGCCTCACGTGCTCTCCGGTCTCAAAGAAGACGGTTGGGTCATGCTCAACACACCGGGGCCCCCCAACGCCTTCCAGGAGATGTTCGCCGGCCGGCGAGTGGCCACACTCGATGCGACCAGCATCGCGGTGGCCCACCAGCTCGGCACACGTACCGTCCCGATCGTCAACACGGCCATCCTCGGCATGGCTGCAAAGGTGCTCCAACTGCCTCTTGAGGATGTCGAAGCCGCGCTGGAGGAGCTCAAATTCGGCGGCGCCAACCTGACGGTGGCCAGGGAAGCCTTCGAGCGCGTCGAGATGAAGAAGCTGCCGGGCAAGCCCGCCCGGGCGCCCGAGACCGCGGTCTCCGCACACGTCGCCGGCCTGTTTGACGATGAGGTCGGCGATTTTCCCAGGATTCGCACCGGCTCGTGGGCGTCGCGGAAACCTGATCGCCGCCGGTCCCTATCGCCCTGTGCGCACGTTTGTCCGGCGGGGAACGATATCCAAGCGTTCGTCCAGCAGGTCACGAAGAAGGAGTACGACAACGCCCTGGCGACTCTGCTGAAGACCACCCCGTTCCCGAGCATTTGCGGCCGGGTCTGTCCGGCGCCATGTATGGAAGCCTGCAACCGGGCCGAATACGACGAGCCGGTTGACATCCGCGAATTGGAGCGCTACGTGGGCGATAAGGGCCAGCGGCCCGCGGTCACTCGCCCGCACCGCCAGCAGCGCCTCGCCGCCGTCGGCTCCGGCCCCGCCGGCCTGGCCGCGACCTATCACCTCGCCAGGCTCGGCTATCCGGTCACGCTGTTCGAGGCCGACGACGAGCTGGGCGGCGTCATGCGCACCGGCATCCCCAGCTATCGCCTGCCACGCGACGTGCTCGATCGCGAGGTCAGCTACATCCTTCGCCACGGCGTCGAGGTAAAGACCAATCAGTTCGTGGATCGGGCGGAATTGCTGCGACTCACGCGGGAGTTCGCCGCCGTCTTCGTGGCCACCGGCCTCCAGGAACTGCGCTCCATGAATCTGGGGCAGCTGAACTGCAACTACGTCGTGCAGGGGATCGACTTCCTGGACCAGACGCGACGGGGGCAGGGGTCCTGTCGCAACCAGCGCGTCGTTGTCGTTGGTGGCGGCAACACCGCGTTCGACGCCGCCCGCACGGCCAAGCGGCTTGGCGCCAGCAGTGTCCGACTCATCTACCGTCGCACGCGGGCCGAAATGCCGGCGATCGCCGAAGAGATTTACGAGGGGATCGCGGAGGGCGTTCAGGTTAGCGAGCTGGTGTTGCCGTTGCGGTTGGGGCCGGCCGCCAACGGTGCCGTCTTGACCTGCACGCGGATGAAGCTGGGCCAGCCGGACGAGTCGGGCCGCCCGCGGCCGATCCCCGAGACCAGCGAAGACGCACAATTCGACCTGCCGTGTGACAAGGTGATCCTGGCGCTGGGCCAGTCGAGAGACCTCTCCATTCTGCCCGAAGGCGCCGAGGTCCACGAAGAGGGGCAACTGCTCGGGCTGACCGGAGCGCCGGTTCTTGCCGGCGGCGATTTCGCTACCAACGAGGGCACGGTCACCGCCGCAATCGGCAGCGGATACATGGCTGCGTTACACATTTACCGCACGCTGACCGGTGAGGATTTGTTCCCGCCGAAGCCCGCCCGGATCGCCGGCCCCGAGATGATCCACGCGCACCTCTTCGCGCACGTGCCGCGCGAGCGGACGGCGGTGGTGCCGCCGACAGTGCGACGCACGAGCTTCACCGAGGTCAAGCTTGGGCTGGTTGATGAACCCGGGCACGATGCCGCCGTCGCCGAAGCCGAGCGCTGCTTCAGTTGCGGCGTGTGCAACGAGTGTGATCGTTGCGTGTCGTATTGTCCGGAAGGGGTTCTCCTGCGCGAGCAGGCCGGTGAGGGCTATCGCTTCGACTTTGACTTCTGCAAGGGCTGCGGGATCTGCGCCTCACAGTGCCCGCGAGGCGTGATTTACATGGCGGCGCTGTAAGAGGAGGCCATAAATGGCTCGGGCACTGATGAGCGGAAACCACGCCGCCGGTTACACACTCGCAATGGCTGGCGAAGCAAATCGCGACGTCCGCGGTTGCGCCTGTGGAGCCTACCCGATTACGCCCCAGACCGAGATCATCGAGGTGCTGCGCGAGGTTAAATTCACCAAGGGTCGTGTTGTCCCGGTCGAGTCCGAACACAGCGCGATGGGGGTCTGCATGGGTGCTTCGCTCGGCGGGGCGCGGTCCTTTACGGCCAGCTCCGCGAACGGCCTTTCTTACATGACCGAAAACGTCTTCGCCGCCGGCTACTATCGCCTGCCGATCGTCATGGTCGCGGTCAACCGCACGCTCGGCCCGCCCTGGAACATCTGGGCGGACCAGGGCGACAGCCTGGCCCTGCGTGACGCCGCCTGGATTCAGTTCTACACCGAATCGCACCAGGAACTGGTGGACACCACCCTGTTGGCGTTCCGGGTCGCCGAGGACCGGCGCGTGCTCCTGCCGGCGATGGTGGCGATGGACGGGTTCATCGTCTCGCACACGCAGATGGTCGTCGATTTGCCCGAGCAGGAGCAGGTCGACCGCTACCTGCCCAACTGCAACGTGCCACATCGTCTGACGTTTGAGCACGCCACGACCATCGGCGGCATGACTTGGCCGCGCGAAACCGAACGCCATCGCAAGGACATCCAGGAAGCGATGGAGCGAGTGCCGGCGGTCCTGGCCGAAGCGCTCGACGGATTCGAACACGTGTTCGGTCGCCGCCCGCACGGCGCGCTCACCTCCGAACACACTGAAGACGCCGAAATGGTCTTCATCGCCTGCAACACCATGGCCCGCACGTTGCGCGACGTGATCGCCGAGCGGCGCCGGCGCGGCGAGAAGGTCGGCCTGATCAGCCACAAGCTCTTTCGTCCTTACCCGCGCGAGCTGCTCCGCAAGGCGATCGGGTCGGCCAGGAAGGTCGGCGTACTCGATCGCAACCACTCGCCCGGCTCCGGCGGCATCTTCTGGCAGGAGGCCGCGACCTCCCTCCGCCAACGCCCCGACCTGATCGTGCAGGACTATCTGGTCGGGCTCGGCGGCGGTGACGTCACGCCGAAATTCATCAACGAGATCATCGACGACCTGGCCGCCCGCGACACCGCGGACGAGCCGGTTTGGGAAGAGGTGGCGGTATGAGCACCACAGCGGTCCCGAAGGAATACCGCGATCACTTGCTGCGGCCTGGAAACACCAACTGCGCCGGCTGCGGCATGTCGCTTGGTTTGCAACTGATCGAGCAGGCCCTCGACGGTGATCTGCCGACCATCGTGATCCCCGCTTGCTGCGGGATCGTCACCGCTGGTCAGTTTCCAACCTCCGCTTACGGGGTCCCGATCGCAGCCAGCACCTTTGCCAGCGCCCCCGCCGTCGCCACCGGCCTGAGCGTCGTCGCGCAGCTCAACGGTGAGAGCCACGTCACGATCTGCTGGACCGGCGACGGCGGCACCTATGACATCGGCATGGCCACCCTCTCGGCCGCCGCCGAGCGCAACGAAGACATGATCTACATCTGCTACGACAACGAGATCTACGGCAACACCGGCGGCCAGCGCAGCAGCGCCACGCCCGAAGGCGTCAAGACCACCACCACCCCGTTCGGCAAGACCGAACGCAAGAAGGACATCATGGCCATCATGGCGGCCCACGGCGTGCCCTATGCCGCCACGCTATCCGTCGCCCACCGCGACGATTTTCTGCGGAAGTTCCGCACCGCCCGCGCCAGGCGCGGCTTCCGCTTTTTCCTGATTCTTTCGCCGTGCCCGACCGGCTGGAAGTCCGAACCCGACGAGAGCGTGGACCTGATCCAGCTTGCCGTGCGAAGCGGACTTTTCCCGCTGTACGAGGTTTTTGACGGAACCCGCTATCGAATCAACATCCGCCCCGACGGCACCCCGATCGAAGAGTACATGAAGCGCCAGCGCCGCTACAAATCCGAGACGATCGACCCCGAGCACATCAAGGCCGGGATCAGGGCCCAGTGGCACTATCTTGAGACAATGGCGAGAGCCTTCCCCGCCGACGGCGCGAGCTGACTTGGCAGGCCGTCTGTTCAACTTGGGCTAAAGTGCTGGGCCGCCCGTCAGAGGCTCCAAGGAAGGCCGCTTGCTGTTGTCCTGCCAACGCTGCGAAGGTAAATTTTGGGTCGCAGTGCACCCTTTTGTTGGGGAGAAAGCTATGCGCAGGGACCCGTTTGGCTTCACGCTGATCGAACTGCTGGTCGTTGTCGCGATCATCGCGCTGCTGATATCGATCTTGTTACCGTCGCTGTCGGCGGCCCGGGAACAGGCAAAGACTGCGGTGTGCTCGTCGAACTTGCGGCAACTCTCGCACGGCTGGCACATGTACGCCGACGAGAACCGGGACATCGCGCTGCCGGGCCGGTACGCCAAGGAGCCGGGCGGCACCGGCAACCCGGCGAACTGGTACGACGTCGGCAACGGGCTGAAGTATCGGCCGCGGTGGATTGCGACGTTGGGCAAATACGTCAACCTCTACGCCTTCGACTTTCCGAGCACGAGCGATGATCGTCAGGACTACGACGGCGAGGCCTACCGCTGTCCGAGCGCCCCCGAGTGGCTCGACGAGCGAAACCACGCCTTCGGCTACAACCACCAGTTCCTGGGCAACGCCCGCAAGACCGACGGGAAGTATCACAATTTCCCGGTGAATCGTTCGCGGCTGACGAGTTTTGCGGGCACCGTCATGGCCGGGGACTGTATGGGTACCGCGGCCGGCGTGCCGACCAACGACCGCCGGCCCTACAGCAACGACGGCAGAGATTACGCCGAGGAGGGCAATCACGCCTGGACGCTCGACCCGCCGCGGCTGACCGCTACTTCGGATCGCGGGTCGGGGGATTCGGACAGCCCGCGGGCGGCGGTGGACCCCCGCCATCGCGGCGAGACGAACGTGGTGTTCTGCGACGGACACGCGATCCTGGCGACGCCGGAGAAGCTGGGCTATCGGCTATTGCCCGGCGGGGCGTTTGTGGACACGGAGTCGGTAGAGAATCCGCCGACGAATCGGCTGTTCAGCGGGCTGGGGTGGGATGCCGACCCGCCGGACTTGCCGCCTTGACGCCGAGCGGTTCCAGCCCAGATGTTTCGGCCGTCTCAGGAGACCCAAGCGAGCCCGGCGCTAGGGATAAATTCGACCCATCAGGCGGGCGAACGGGATGGTTTCACGAATGTGTCGCAGGCCGCAGATCCAGGCCAGTGTGCGCTCCACGCCGAGACCGAAGCCGCCGTGGGGGACGGTGCCGTAGCGGCGGAGGTCGAGGTACCACTCGTAGGGCTCACAGGGCAACCCATCCTTCTCCATGCGTTCGACCAGCGCGTCGTAGTCGTCCTCACGCTGCGAGCCGCCGATGATTTCGCCGTAGCCCTCGGGCGCCAGCAGATCCAGGTTGTTCACGAGCCGCGGGTCGGCGGCGTTGTGTTTCATGTAGAACGCTTTGCACTGGCCGGGATAGTGCGTGACGAACACGGGCTGATCGTGCAGCCGGGC
>JBHHZX010000267.1:0-5805 GCA_046758265.1 Phycisphaerae bacterium | reverse complement strand
GCGGCTCCAGCGACCCGATCATCAGCTACTGGCGGTGGTACTCCAACGACGAGGGTGCCAGCCCGAACACCGACGTCTTCGTCGTTGACATCAGCAACGACGACGGCGGGACCTGGACCAACGTGGAAACGGTCGGCCCGTCGGGTCCCGAGGCGTCCGGCGAATGGTTCTACCACGAGTTCCGCGTGACGGACTTCGTCACGCTCACGGCCCAGGTCAAGACGCGCTTCATCGCTGCCGACGAGGCTCCCGGCTCGATCGTGGAAGCCGCCATTGACGACTTCAGCGTCATGGACATCGGTTGCGGCGAACCGGAGTGCCCGGGCGACCTGAACGGCGACGGCCTCCGGGACCTCAGCGACCTGGCCATACTGCTGGCCCACTACGGGCTGACCGAGGGCGCCACGTACGAGGACGGCGATATGGACGGCGACCAGGACGTCGATCTGAGCGACCTGTCCGCGCTGCTGGCTGTCTACGGGACAGCGTGTCCGTAACGGCGGCTTGCGCAGGAGCTTAACGGAGCGCGTGTGCCCTGCCGGCGGCCGTAATAGAGGAATTCGCGACGAAAAGTCGAGCTTTTTTCAAGCTGCCAGTGGAAATGCAGGGGACAGCAAGCCTAGCATTATAGTGGCGCGTCTCCTTCTTTTCTAGGGGAGTCGAAAGGAAGGGACGAAGCATTGCAGTGCTTGTCTATCCTTTCCAGGGGAGCCGAGAGGAAGGGCATGAGGCAAGATTCTTGGCAGGGCCGGCCACTGAGGCCGGCCCGTCGCTTTTTGGGGGAGCGGGACACTCGGGCCCCCACCTCAGCATGAGGCGTCCACGAGCGCCGGCGCCAACAATTGATCATGTTCGCGGCACCCGGCTCCCCCTTTGCAGGGCAGTTTCAAAAAGCGACCGGCAGGCGATGAATGGTCAGGTCAACCGCGCCCACCACCTGCCGATCTCGGGCGGGTAGATCTCTCTCCAGCGGGCTAACCCGTCCTGCTCGCCCACCTTTCGAGACTCCCTCGTCAAGGAAGACGTGCGAATGCCCGGCCCGGCTACTTCCAACGGCGCCGTTTTCAAAGCCGGGCCGACGGAGCAGACGCTCCGAGGGTTGCGATCCCTCGGCCGGCATGTGCGCTTGTTCACCGCGCGCTGACCGGTTACGCTGCCGCAGTGAGAGCACGTGTCCTAACCGCTATCCGGTAGCGGCCGCCGCGCGCAACAGGAAAGACGTCGCGGCCGCGAAACGCGACCCGCAGAAAAACGCTCGGCCGGGAAAGGTTCACCCTACGCCTGGCGCGGGTCGTGCCGGGCGGAGATCCAGGCGGCGGGGTTTGGCTATGGCCGAAAAGGATCCGGGCGCTACCACGCTCAGCCAAAACGACCGGCTGCTCCTGGAACGGCTCCGGGCGGGTGACGGCCGGGCGATCGCCGCGATCGAACGCCGCTACGGGAACGACCTGCGGCTCTTCTGCCGCCGCATGCTCAACGACCCCGTCCAGGCCGAAGACATCGTGCAGGACGTGTTGGCGACGTGCTGCCGGCTGGAAGCGGGATCGCTGCCGAGCCACAGCATCCGCGGCTGGCTGTATCAGGTCGCACGTCGGCGGTGCATCGACATGCAACGCAGGCAACGTGAGGCGGCACCGCCGCTGGCCCGCGGCGCGCGCGGCGCACAGCCCAGCTTCGATCACGCGATCGACCCGTTGACCACGCCGGCCGGCAAGGCCCTGAAACGCGATCGGGCCGCCAGGATTCTGGCGGTGCTCCAGGAACTGGACGAAGACTTGCGCAGCGTCGTCGTCATGCGCTACTTCCAGGAATTGCCGCGCACCGAAATCGCCGAGGCGATCGGCCTTTCCCTCGCCGGAACGAAAGCCCGGCTCAGCAAGGCCATGGATGCTTTGCGCGAGAAGCTTCGACAATTCGATGACTCTATGCTCCTATGACCTGTGAAACGGTCGGCGAATTGCTACTGGAATACGTCGAGGGGGAGCTTCCGCCCTCCCAGGCTCGATCCGTGCAGGCGCACCTGGATACCTGCCGGGCCTGTTCAGCCAGGTACCGTGAAACGCGGGCGCTGCTGGGCGATCTGGGCGCCGCCCGCTCCGTCGAGCAGCACGCGCCGAGCCCCGGTGAGAGCCGTTCGCAACCGGACCAGCCGACCACATCAGGCGAACCCGCGCGGCTCGGCGACTTTGAGATTCTCGGAGAGCTGGGTCGCGGCGGGATGGGGGTCGTTTATCGCGCTCGGCAAATCTCGTTGAACCGGGTCGTGGCGCTGAAGGTGCTCGCCGCGGGACTGGTGCAGTCCGGGCGCAGCGTTTCGCGTTTCGCGCGGGAAGCACAAGCGGCTGCCCGCCTGCATCACACCAACATTGTCCCAATCTACGCCCAGGGTCACGAACAGGACTACTTCCATTATGCAATGGAGCTGATCGAGGGCGATTCGCTCGACAAAATCTTGCGCAAACAGCGCCAGCAAGCCGAAGACAAGACACTGGTACTGACCGATCGCGAACTGGACGCGGCGCCGACGCGTCGGTTGGTCTCCGCCGCCGGCCTGTTGCGCTCCGCGGTGTCGACCATGAGGCTGAGCCGCGTCACACGCACGGTTCGCCACCCGCGCCATTACAAGCGGATCGCCCGTCTGCTCGCGGGTGCCGCTGAAGGCCTGCACCACGCGCACGAGCAAGGCGTGGTGCATCGCGACATCAAGCCGCAGAACCTGCTGCTCGGGCCGGACGACCAGTTGCACATCACCGACTTCGGCTTGGCCCGCATCCGCGACGAACCCGGCCTCACGCTTAGCACCGAAATGGTCGGTACGCCTGCCTACATGGCTCCCGAACAGATCAGCGCTGGCGGGCCGGCCATCGATCGACGGGCCGACGTCTACGCGCTCGGCGTGACGCTCTATGAGATGCTGACGCTGCACCGGCCGTTTAAGGGCGAAACGTACGAACAGACCATCAACCAGGTCCTCAACCGCGAGCCGAAACCGCCCCGCAAACTCGACCCGCACATTCCCGTCGACCTCGAGACCATCTGCCTGCGCGCAATGGAAAAGGAGCCACAGCGACGTTTTTCTAACGCGGCAGAAATGGCCCGCGACCTGCGCCGCTATGCCGAAGACTATCCCATTACCAGCCGGCGCGTGAGTCCGCCCGGAAAAGCGCTGCGCTGGGTCCGGCGGCATCCGGCTCGGGCGTCCGCGGTGGCGGCCACCGCCCTGGTCGCGATTCTCGTTCCGTTGCTGCTGAACTTCATCAACGCCACTGCCAGCGCCCAAATCGACGCGGCGTTCAACGTCTTGCTCGACAACTACCGCGAAAAGGATCGTGCCCTCGCCGAACTCGGCTGGGCCGGTCGCATTGGCGGCGACCGCCAGCGCTATGACTTGGTGCTAGCGTTCGCACATGTCCGGACCGACCCCGCGCGCTCGATGGAGATTCTGAGGCGTCTTCTCGCGGACCATTCGGATAACCCCGACGCACACTACCTGCTGGCCTGGGCCTACGCTCGCCGCGCGCAGACGCAGGGCGTGGAAATGTGGGCCGACGTCCAGCAGCACATCGGGCTGGGCGATGCTCGCGCCCCCGAACCCAAGCGTTCGGCGGAAGGCTGTTTCTTTCGTGGCCAAGCGGTCTGGGGCATCGATCCGGAGGATGCCGTCCGCTCCTTCGAAAATGCGATCAAAACCGCGAGCCGGGAGGGCTTCACTTTTACACAGCCGATGCTGCATCAGGGTCGCGCGATGAATCAGATCATGTATTCATGGCGCGCCCTTGAGCCCTTGCGTGCCAACAAGTATTACGAGAAAGCGGTCGGCCGGCTGGAGTACGCCAAACTCGGGCAGCCGAACAAGGCCTACCCGCGCTACCTGCTGTCCATAACCCACCTGCTGGCGGCGGAAATCCAGCAGTCCGCTGGCAAGCCGAAGGACGCCTTGGAGGCGTACCAAAAGAGCCTGACGGTGGCGCGCGAAGCCCAGCAGGTCGAGCCGTCGAGCCCACGGGGCTATGCGGCCGAAGCCGGGTATCACGAGAGCCGCGGCGACTTCGTCGCGGCAGTCGCGGCGTGGAATCAGTTCGACAACCCCGACAACGCAATTGAAACATCCGAGTCGGACCGCTCGGAGCGCTTCGAGTATCAAATGCGCCTTCACTTCTGGCTCGGCCAGTACGCCGAAGCCGAGCGCATGCGCGCGCGTAGATACAGCGAGCTGACGGGCTACGACCCTCAGCGACGTTACGACGCGGACGAGGGCCTCTACCAAGCGCTCGTTGCGGCCAGCGCCGGCGACTGGGACACGGCGGAGCGCGCGCTGACGATCGGCGTGGAACGGGCGCGCCACAACCCCGAATACCTCCTGCGCCTCGATGCCGCTTACCGGCTGCTCGGACAGACGGCACCTACGGACCTCCTGCCTCACGAGATTTCGGCCGAGTCCAAACTCTCGCCCGGCTGGACGCGGGAATGGCTCGCTGTCCTGATCGGCTACCAGCGCGGCGAAGTCGGTTGGGAAGCTGTTAAGGCCACGTCGAGCACGGGCACGCAACGAAACGATGACCCGCGCTTGCGCATGGCGGGCGCGCATTTCTTCCGTGGTGTCCGGGAGCTTGCGGCCGGGCAGCGCAAACGAGCGCTCGAAGCCTTCAGCGCTGCCCATAACCACTACGACAACGAGAACTACTGCTTCCGCGCCAAGCTGCTTTTGGTCAAGTTGGAAAACGATCCGGCCTGGCCCGCCTGGCTCGCGACGAATGATGCTGCCGCGCCCTGAAACGTCTGCCGGACTTATCATGCCGCCGGGCGACAGAATTCCCCCTTTTTTCTGCCAGTTCACCCACCTTGCCGTTTAGTATAGAATGTATCCGCAGGCACTTATGCCCATCGGCTTGCGCGTCCCGCGGTGCACGGAGGGAAGAGATGAAAGCCCGGCTCCTGTTACTTGCGGCCGCCATCTTGCTCGTTGCCAGCGCGGCCAAGCTGTCAGCCGACGATGACGTCACGGCGAACAACCCGCTGATTCCGCCGCTGTTCTCGATCGATTTGGCTTCGCCGGAGGTCACCGGCGGTTTCCTGCTGGCCGGCGACTTGCTGCTGCCGACCGGCCCGAACATGCCCGTGGTCGAAATTCCGGCGGCTCACCTCTCCCTCTTCGACCCCGCCGACGACGTGGACGCGCTCGCGCTCGGAGCTTTGGACGTCGGTACTGAGGACACGTTCGCGATAATCTTCTCCGTAGACCGCGACGCCCTCGGGGCCGTCCCACCAGACCCCAACATGGTCGCATTCGGGTTTCCATTCAACGTCCAGGATCAGGCGATCAAGAACCAGGCCGCCAGCGATGCCTTCATGCCGCTGTTCCTTCTAGATCGCTTCGGTCCCATCCCGCCGCAACCCGGGCGCTCGCGCTCGGCTAACAACACGCTCGTCATCAACGGGGGTGACGCGGGCGGGGTGGATTTCCGGTTGCACCCCCAAGGCCTCTCGCCAAGCACGCCCAACCCACCGGGCTCTTCCCAGTCCGACGCGGACTCGGCCAGCGGCACGGAGCCGCCACCGGCCCTGCGCGCGGCTGACGATGGCACGGCCCGTCGGCCGGGCTACGACGCGATCTTCTTTGCGCTCACAGCCGGGAGCCCTTCACTCCCCACCCTGCCAGGAACCGGCAGCGGCGCCGACATCTATCTCGACACCGACCCGGCCGGGCCGGGGGGCGAAACACTGTATGCTGAGCCGGCCGTCCTCGGCCTGACGCCGGAAGACGACATCGACGCGATGCTCATTTTTGAGAACGGGGATTTCATT
>JBHHZX010000266.1:0-5811 GCA_046758265.1 Phycisphaerae bacterium | reverse complement strand
ACCAGGATCGGCCAGGCGATCGTCGCGTCGCAGAGCACTTCGGCATAGCGGCCGCCTTCGCTCGGCGGGACGAACTTGCCCCACGAGACACCTTCGGAGAAAGTGCAGCCACTCAGTCCGCCCCAGTGCACCGGCTCCGGACAGATGCGCACGCCATACCGGAAACGGACCAGACCGCCGGTCTCGCCTTTGGTGTGGAAATACAACAGCTCGGCGAGCGGTCCGGCCTGTTGTGCCCAGTTGCGCGGGACTCCCCCGCCGATCGTGAACAGCCCGAGCCGTTCCGCGGCGCTGATCCGTTTCAGAAAGTCGTCCACGTCGCGGAGCGGGTCGAAGCGCACGCCGGGACGCCCCGCGCGGGCCGCGAGTGCGTTATACGTGTAGACGTCGAGCCCCATTTCGCTGTCGGTGAACGCGGGCACGTAGACAGGTACGCCCTTGCGGTAAGCGGACTGCAGGATCCCGCGTCCGGAATACCTTTCACACAGGTGGGCGCCGAGCCACGCGTTGAGCTCCCGACTCCCGAACGCTTCATCGGGCGAGATCCCTCGGAGCACCTCGACCAGGATTGCTTCCGTGTCGTACAGGTTCTGCTCGAGCTCGAGCGTGTCGTAGACGCGGTCGTATCCGGCTTTGTAGAGCTTTTCGTCGTTCCACGAAGGGTCATGGCGAAAGTGCGTGCGCCCGGACTGCTCAACCAGCCCGTGGCCAATCAGCGCCCCGGTGCTGATGACCGCGTCGAGCAGGCCCTGGTCGATCATGTCGGCGATCAGCAGTCCCATCTTGGCGATCGTCAGCGCGCCCGAGAACGTACCGACCACAAGGCACTTCGGATCGGTCACCATCTCGTACAGTACGTCCGCCGCCTCCCCGAGATTGCGGGCCCCGAAGGCGGTCCGCTTGAGCTGCGCGAGCATCTCGGAGAAGCTGCCGGCCTTGAACACGTCAAACGGTTCGAGCGGTTGAAGATTGTGTGCCCAGCCGTCGCCGAAGTTCTCTTTGGCGCGGGCCACCCGTTTGTCCTGGGGAGAATCGTTTTGCATTGTTGCGTCCTCGGTCCGGTGATCACCGCAGGTTACGAGGCGCTCGGTCGAAGTCAAGCCGCATGCGCACGCCAGTCGCGAACGCTGCTCGAAACCGCTATTCAAGATCCTTGGGGGCTACCAGTCCGTGCCCGAGGCGCGAGCGCATCAATCCGGCGGTGCAACCCGGGGCATCAATTCCGGAAATCGCTCCCGGCCGGCTTGCAGCAGACGCTCCGCGCCGCTGGCGTCGCCGCGGCCCCGGAGTCGTTCCGCAATTTCAACCAGTTTCTGTGCGTTTGCGGCGTTGATTTCGATGGCGCGCAGTATGTGTTGAATCGCCGTATCGATCCGTCCCAGTTGCGCCATGCCGTTCGCGAGATCGACGTGCGCCTTGTCATTCTGGGGATCGTCCCGGACGATGCGCTCGAATTGCTCCATCGCCTTGTAAGGCCGGCCGAGCGCGACGAAGGCGTAGCCGAGCTTGCTGCGCGCTTCCGGGTAAAACGGCCGCAGCTCGAGCGCGCGCTCGAAGCATTCCACGGCCTCGGCATACTTCTCGAGCCTCAGCCGCACGTATCCCAGGGAGTACCACGATGGGGCTTCGACCGTCCGACCGAGCGCGCGGGCGCGCTTAACATACTCGGTCAGGATGTGCTCGGCTTGGGCAGGCCTGCCCTGGCGGGCGAGCTCGAGCCCCGTCTCCAGGTGTCCCTGAATCATCGCCTTGTCCACGTTAGGCGGCGTGCGGGCCGCGACCAGCCCCATGACCGCCAGTACCAGCGCGGCGAAGCCGACTGAGCGCCAGCGCCGCGCACGCAGCGCCGCCCCCAACCAGCACGCCGCATAACTGCCCAGCAGAATCAGCACGGCGACGACGGGCACGCGGTAGCGGGCGGTCACGAAGAACAGCACCACACTAACCGTGTAGGTCAGCACGAAGCCCCACAGCGGGAACAACTGCTTTGCGCGGCGCAAGCTCAGACACAGGCCTAGCGCGCCGAGCGGGCCGACGATCCGGAAGCCGAGCGGCAGGTAGCGAACGATCGGCGTATAGTGCCCGGTGAAGAAGTAAATGTCCCGGTTATTCGACACCTCCCAGTGTGACCAGAAATACGCCAGCTTTTTTAGCATGTGCGCCGCAGCCCGGCCCGGTTGCTCACACATAAACCGGAGCGCCTGGCGGGAATACCACCGCGACACCTCCGAGGCCATGGGCGGGTGTCCCAGCGCCTGCTGGGCGCGTGCGATCTGTGCGTCATAACACGCCTGCCACTGGCCGGGGTCGCCCTTGATGATGGCCGACATTCCGTCCGAATGGGGGTTGTTGCCGATGTAGAAGTTCACGCCGCCCTGCGATGCGATCAGCACGAGATCGTCGCCGACAACGTAGTTGCGGATCGTGATCGGCAGGATCGGCAGCATGCAACCGACGAAGAGGCACGTTGCGGAGCCCACGGCGCGGCGCCAGTCTGGGCGATGCAGCACCAGGATCCAGACGACCAGGGCCAGCACCAGCAACAGGATGTTCGGCCGCGCAATCGTTGACAGCCCGAGCACAAATCCGCACGTGCCCCAAAGAAGCAGACTACGCCGATCGCGTGCCCACAGCAGCAGCCGCAGCAACACCAGGTCCAGAAAGACGATCAGGACGGGAATCAACAGTTCCACATCGTAGTAGAGGAATACCCAATATGTCGCGGCGGCAAACCCGGCGATGACACCGACAGTACGACTGAAGACCCGTCGACCGATCAGGTACAGCAGCCCACAACTGAGCGAACCGAGCGCGGCCTGCACGATTCGCGGTGCGAGCGCGTTGTCTGGCCCGAACAGCCAGTAGATGGCCCCCAGAAACCACGGATACAGCGGTGCGCGAAAATAGGGTCCGTTCCAGAAAACCTCGCCGGCGGCGAACGCCCGCGCCCACTCATGGTGGTATTGCGGGTCCATCACGTGCACGCTGAAGTACGGGCTCGCTTGAAGCTGCAGGATGTAAATTGTGCGCAGCACGAACGCCACCAACACGATGGCGCTCAGCCAGAGAATGTCCCAGCCCCGGCCGGTGGCACAACGCGCCGCCGCCGGCTGCGAAGCCCGGTTCGACGATTCCGGCCCCGCTGTCGCAGTTTGGGTTTGTTGGTTATCCGCGACCATTCGCTAGGCAGTTTCGCTTACGGATGCCTTGGCCTCTTCGACGGCCGGCCCGCGCGACCCGCGCACCGAGCGCAGCAGGATCTCCGCCACGTCGAGCTGCTGCACGTCGTCGTGCCCCTGATCCCTAAGTCCGTCCGTCAACATCGTCATGCAGAACGGGCAGGCCGTGGCGACGGTGCAGGATGCGCTGGTGTCGGGCAGCACCTTCAGCAACTGGTTCGTGCGCTGGTGGTTGACTTTCGTGTCACCCGGCTCTTCCTCTTTCCACATCTGGGCCCCGCCCGCCCCGCAGCACATGCCGCGGTCACGACTCTCCGCCGCTTCAACCAGCTTCAGGCCAGGGATCGATGTCAGGATTTCCCGCGGCGGATCGTAGACGTCGTTGTAGCGACCGAGATAGCAGGAATCGTGGTACACGATGGTGCCTCCGACGCGATCTCGAGGCTTGAGTTTGCCCTGCCGGACAAGCTGCAGCAGCAGATCGGTGTGGTGCACGACGTCGTAATTCCCGCCGAACTCGCCGTATTCGTTCTTGAGCGTGTTGTAGCAGTGCGGGCAGGTCGTAATGATCTTCTTGAACTTGTATTGGCTCAGCGTCTCACAGTTCCGCTGCGCAAACATCTGGAAGACGTATTCGTTGCCTGCGCGGCGCGCCGGGTCGCCGGTGCAGGTCTCCTCGGGACCGAGGATCGCGAAATCGACGCCGGCCTCTCTCATCAGCTCCGCGAACGCGCGGGCGACCTTGCGGGACCGATCGTCGAACGACGGGGCGCAGCCCACCCAATACAGATATTCGGCCTCCGGTTTGTCCGCCATCAGCGGAACGTCTAGCCCGGCGGCCCAGTCGGCCCGCTGCTCGTTGGCGAAGCTGTAGACGTTGCCGACCGTCTCCAACCCGCGGAAGGCGTTCTGCAACTGCTCCGGAAATTCACCCTGCTCCATCACCATGTGGCGCCGCAGGTCCACGATCTTGTCCACGTAGGAGATGAAGACCGGGCACTCCTGCTCGCACGCCCCGCACGTCGTGCAGGCCCAGATCACCTCGGGATCGATCGTCGGCCCGACGAGCTGGAACTGCTCGTCCTCTTTCAGCCAGACCTGGTCCCTGCTTTCGCCCGCGCCGTTCGTTTTCACCGGCAAGCTGATCAGATGGCTTTGATGTTTGTACATGTGGTCGCGAAGGTCGATCGTGAGGTGCTTAGGTGAGAGTTTCTTCCCGGTGCTGGTGGCCGGGCAATGGTCGGAACAGCGGCCGCACTCGGTGCAGGTGTAGAAGTCGAGAACCGCCTTCCAACTGAGATCTTCGACCGTCTTCACCCCGAGCGTTTCTTCTCGTTCAATGCGTCCTTCGATGTCCTGGATCGTCTTCAGCCGGCCGATGCCGTCGAGATTCTGGGCGAAAACGTTAGGCAGGACGGTGATGACGTGGAAGTGCTTGCCGTAGGGCAGCAGGTTTAGGAAGAGTAGTACGAGGGCCGAGTGGATCCAGAAGCCCGCGTGCCACCAGAAACTCAGTGCACCGTCCGACATGCCGGACATCATCATCGCGAACAGCGAACCGAACGGGGCGTACCCGTGAAAGAGCTGGACAGCTTCGCCGGCAGTTACGGCCGCCATCTCGGCGTTGTGCCGCGCCTGACGAGCGAATTCCGCGCCCTCGTAGATCAGATCGCCGATCATCATCACGAAGATGATGGTGAGGATCAGCACGCCCTCGAAGTTCAGCGTCAGGCGTTTCAGCCGTCCGACCAGGCGGTAATAGTAGAAGACCAGCACGCCCAGGATCACCAGCACGATGAAGATGTCGCGCAGGAAGGAGTACGCGACGCCGAGCGGCTGATGTTCACTGAAGATCCAGAAGTCGAAGTCCTCGACGTAGCCGCGACCCCACAGGATCAGCGCGTTCAGCAGCAGCACCAGGAACCCGAAGAAAACCACGATGTGAGCCCACCCGGAGAGCGGGTAGCGCACCATGCGTTTCTGGCCCAACGCATATTGGGCCGTGGCCGCGATGCGCTGCCTGATCCGATCAGCCCGATTCTCGGGCGTCTGCGCGACCCTCATAAGCTGCCAACGCTTGCGCGCCGAGTACGCGAAGGCCCCGAAAGCCACGAGGAGAAGAACCGTCATCACGATGGGATTCATAGAACACCTTGTCCGCTCTGAACTCGGTAGAAACGCGATTGTACCAGCTTTGGGGTCGGGTGGGCGAGGCGGCGGCCCAGTGTGCAAGTTGAACAGAAACAAGCCGCGTGAACGACGACAAGAGGCGCCGCCTGCCACCAGCGGTAGGCGAGTGCATCCTGTCCCGCGCGGCTCACATCTTAGGACTTGTTTTCTCTTTGTAGGTCGTTTCCAACTCTTTCAGCCACTTCTTCGTGGCGATCTTGGCGCTGGGGCCCATGCGGTCAAGGATCAAAATGCCGTTGAGGTGGTCGGTCTCGTGTTGCCAGACGCGGCAAAGCATGTCTTCGCCTTCGCGTTCGATCGGCTTGCCGTAGACATCCTGGGCCACGATGCGACAGCAGGCGGCCCGGCGAACCTGCACGTACACCTCGGGGATCGAGAGGCAACCTTCTTCGGCCTCGCGGCTGCCGTGCATGTCGTGGATCTCCGGGTTGACGAAGATCAT